>CAKPFH010000072.1 GCA_934153655.1 uncultured Bacilli bacterium | reverse complement strand
GCTATGAACTGTGAAGATAAGTTTGGTAAATATTTAGCCTTTGGTATAACTTTTGGTTTAGCCTTTCAAACAATGCTAAATCTTATGGTAGTAGTAGGCCTTATCCCTGTAACAGGAGTTACCCTCCCCTTCTTATCTTATGGTGGTAGTAGTCTCTTAATAAGTTTAACAAGTATAGGTATACTACTAAATATAAGTACATAAAATCAATAAAAAAAGATTCTTATTAAAAGAATCAATCTTATTCTAAAATACATTTTCCTTTTTCGTAATCAATTTTATTCCAATTACATTTAAAATTAAACAAATTATTTCAACTACCACAAACAAGTAAGTTGTAGAATATACTCTAAATATAGAAATAATAAATCTAATCATTGAAAAACCAATTATACTTTTACCAAGTAAAATATTAATACTTTTATTATTAAATGTTAATAGTAAATATATATACATTATCATATTAAGAATAGTTTCTATAATTTGAATATTAGTATAGTTTCTGCCAATACAGCATCCTTTTATAAAACAACCTATTTTCAAAACAGAATACATAACAATCATTGATGTTGTATATATTAATAATATTTTCTTAAAATTTGTATTTATTATTTTAGAATAAATATAACTAGAGAGTACTATTCCTAAATACCCGCCTATAAAAGAATAACCTGAAAATATAAATTTCAAAGTACTATTAATATTTTTATTATAAATAAAATCTACAAAAGAAGCAAAATCTAATTCTAAGATAATATAAAATATTTTTGAAAAGACAATAAAGAAAATCATTGATAAAATATAACTATATATCAAGTTTCTAAAAGTTATTATTTTTAGTTTATTATTAATTAAAATACCTGATATAAATAGCGAAATAAAACCCAACAATATTGTAAATAGATATATAATATCACTCATAATTTATGCTGATATACTAGTGCAACCTGTTATTATAGAGTCAATTGCTATTGCGAAAAACAAAACCATTAATATCAAAAAAATGATTTCCATTCCAATTATAACTGCATCCGTAATTATCATAATTAAAGATAATTTATCAGCATATTTACATCTGCTTATAATTGCCAATATTAATGAAATAATTACATATGGTATTTTTCCCAAAAAACTTAATGAATCTATAAAATAAGTTATCAATGGTACAACAAATTGTAATATTGTTAAAATTAGAGAAATTAAAGATAAGTTCGTTTTTGCTAACCTTGTACTAGTTTTTTCTAAATTAATATTTTTTTCCTGATTCATAATCTCGCCTCCTAATAAAAACTTTTATTTGTACATTTACATCTTATTTTAAATAATAATAATATTTGATGAAATTTTTATCATCAAATATTATTATTTTTTTATAACCACACTCCATATATTAAAGCTAACATACTAAGAATAAATCCAACTATCCAGAATAGTTTAACAATATCATTCTCTTTCCATCCCAATCTTTCAAAATGATGATGAATAGGAGTCATCAAAAACACTTTTCTTTTTAATAGTACTACAGAAGTTATTTGTATAATAACAGTT
>CAKPFH010000071.1 GCA_934153655.1 uncultured Bacilli bacterium | reverse complement strand
AAATAAGCATAACTAGAACTTACACCTATTATTACTAATAATAAAAATATAAAAACAAATATTTTCTTTTTCATATCCTCACCTACTATAATTTTATTATATCATATCTTCTAACTATATCAATATTTGATTTTAATTTTTTTAATTATTTTTCTAAAGAAAAAGAAATTAGTTAACTAACTTCTTTAAAAACTTCTATATCTACTTCCAAGAATAATTGCAAGTAAAATATATAAAACAACAATTATTAAGAAACCATTATCACTTCTTGATGGACAAGTGATAGTTCCTGTTTCATTTTGACAATTCATAAAACCTCCTTAATTATATATAATTACCTAGTATAATTACTAACAAGATGAAAAGAACTAATACTATAGCATAGCTAGATGTTCCATTATTACACATAATTTATTCCTCCTTTTTAATATATTCACATTATTTTATGGTTTTTATTTTATTATGTGAGGGCAAAAAGTAGAAATATTGTAAAAAAGAATTGTTTTTTTATCATTATTTTGTTATGATAATAATGTTTAAAAGGAGGATTAAATGAAAAAAACATTAATTATTGCTACTACATTCCTATTAATAATATCAACTCTTGGATGTAGTAAAGAAACTAAACTTGAAGGTGGTGAAAAAGAATTAGTTACTTTTACTGATACTAAACTTAATATATCTACAAATGACTTATATGAAAAATTAAAAGATAAATATGGTATTAATTTCTTAATTGATATGATAGATACTAAAATACTTGATAAAGAATTTCCAGATAGTGATAGTATAAATGATTATGTAAATATTCAAGTAAATTCTATTAAGAATTATTATAAAACTGAAACTGAATTTTTAGAATATATTAATAACTATGGTTATAAAAATGCAGATGAATTAAAAGAATATTTTAAATTAAATTATAAAAGAAATTTAGCTATTAAAGATTATTTAAAAACTTTAGTAAGTGAAGATGATATTAATAATTATTATGATAATAAAGTAACTGGTGATATTGAAACTAAACATATTTTAATTGAAGTTAAAACTACATCTAGTCAAACAGAAGATGAAAAAAGAACTGTTAAAGAAGAAGCTTTAAAGAAAGCTAAAGAAGCAATTGATAAGTTAAATGAAGGTAAAAGTTTTGATGAAGTTTGCAAAGAATACTCAGATGATGATGCAACTAAAAATATGGGTGGCTCTATGGGATTTATCAATACTCTTAATTTAGATGATGTTAGTCGTCAAGAATTAACTAAACTTGAAGTTGGTAAATACTCAACTGAAGCTCTTGAAACTGAATATGGTTATGAAATATTCATGAAAGTATCTGAAAAAGATAAACCTAAATTAGAAGATGTTAAAACTCATATAATTGAAACTTTAGCTGATGAAAAATTAAAAAAGAATAGCAAATTACAATATAAAGGTTTAGAATATATTCGTGATAAATATGGCTTCAGTATTAAAGATGAAGACTTACAAGTATATTATGAAAATACAATGAATAATTTATTAAATAGTAAAGAATCTTAATGGTTCTTTTCTTTT
>CAKPFH010000070.1 GCA_934153655.1 uncultured Bacilli bacterium | reverse complement strand
CTAATAGAATATGATAAAGATGATAATATTATTGATGCAAGTGGTAGTGATTATATTATAAATGTTGTTAAAGATAAGCAGTTTAACAAAGCTAAAATATTAGTAAAATATATTGAATCATATTTTGAAGATAACGGTGGAAAATGTTAATTAATAATATATTTTATAAATAAGATCGATTTTATATTGGTCTTATTTTTTTTAATTTTTAACATTTAAAAAACGACTATATTAAAAACTTTTTTGAAATTGGAATATTTATGATATAATTAATATACAAGAAGTAAATCACATTTATTATTTATGAAGATATATAATGAAAAAGAAAAAAATAATATAATAGGTTTATATTTTTGGTTCTTATAATCGCTCTTTTATTTAATAATAGTCCAATAATATAATTAGAGATTATTATAATGGTGGTTCTACCATTTACAAAGATAAAGGAATATTTACAAATACTTATAAATGTTCTGATGGTAAAACTAAAACAGTTTTAGAAACTACTAAATATAGTTGTCCTATAAATGACATTGAAAAAGATAAAAAAGAAACAATAACAATTATATTTGATACTAAAGGTGGAAGTAAAATAGACAGGTATTACCATAAATTAAGATACTGAACTTACACTTTAAAAAGATCCTACAAGATATGTTTATATTTTCAAAGGTTTTATTGATAAAAATGGAACTCCAATTTATAACAAAGTATTACTTGCAGAAGATACAATTATTTATGCAGTTTGGAAAAAGTAGAAAATGAAAAAACTAGTTCTAAAACTGAAAAAATTTAAACAAACACTAATAATTGGTACTCCAATAAATAAAAAAGTAAAACTAATTGTTCACAAATTAAAGAACACTTTAACACATTATCTAATATAGAAAGATATTTCTTATAATATAAGTTTAAATAAATTAATTTTGGAAAGGAGGGAAGAAATGAAAAAAGATTTATTAGTAAAAATAATTATAGTAATAGTTGTTCTTGCAGGATTAGGATATATTGTATATACAAATTATATTTCCAAAGAAAAAGAATTAGTATTTGAAGCAAGAATTAAAGAAGTAGCAGTAAATAATAATAAATATACTGTTCTAGTTGAAGAATACGATAAAAAGAAAAAAGAATATACTATAGAGTATGAATTTGAAATAAATGAAGACACAAAAATAGTTTATAACAATGAAGATTCTACTGCAGATAAATTAAAAGTAAATCAAATAGTAACTATTACTTCATCTGATGTTGTGTTACCAAGTGAACCAGCTAAATTATCTAATGTTAAAAAAATAGTTATTTCAAAAGATTAATTAGTTTTAAAAACTTTATTAAATAAAGGTTTTAAGTATTAGTGGTGATGAATTAATTTTCATCACTTTTTTTAAACATATTATAGAAAAAATTAGTATATAAGTATTGATTTGATATAAGAGAAATTATGACTGAATAATTTATATGAAATAAAAATAAACTTAATTAGGGGACTATAATAATGACTAATAAAGTGACAAATTATGATTCCAATGGTAAAATCATAAACCCAAAAGACATAGTAATAAAAATATCATTAATATATGAACTAATTAAAAAATATTCAAAGCAAGAATAGGTGTATTTAAGGGATAGTTTGCCAGAACTTTTC
>CAKPFH010000069.1 GCA_934153655.1 uncultured Bacilli bacterium | reverse complement strand
AGAACAATTGATCCAAAAATCAAAGAAGCAACAAAACAATGCTTTGCTCTTGTAGGTAATTATTTTGAAAAAGGTGAGATAAAAAATGCTGTAACTCAGATAGTTGAATATATTAGTTTGGCAAACAGATATTATGATAGTAAAGAACCATGGATACAAGTAAAAAATGACATTGATGCATTTAATGATACTACTTATACATGTTTATATATGATTGCTAATATTTCAAATATTATTGTCCCAATTTTACCAAGTCTTCTTTAAAACTTAAAAAAATGTTAGATTTACCTCCTTATACATGGAAGGAAATAAATATTTCAGGCGATAAGACATTTACAAATATTGATATTTTATATTCTAAACTTGATGAAAAAACTATTTTAGATTACTATGAAAATAATCAAAATAAATAAAATTTAATTTTTATAAATTACATAGTATATACATAATTTTATATAAAAAAAATTCTTTCTTGATATATATTTATATATTTTCAAGTAAGGATTTTTTGTCTAAAAAATAATTAGTTTTCTAAATAGTTAATAGAAAATTAATATAAGAAACAAAAATAAGAAACAAAAAAATACAGATTAAAAGTCTGTATTTAAATAATTATTATCATTTTGCTTAAGTATTTTTATATCTCTCTATAAATATCTTTTCCTTTAAAAGGATCTTTTTTATCAATCTTATCAACAAATAAGATTCCATTTAGATGATCAAGTTCATGTTGAAAAGCAATTGCTAGTTCTTCTCTAGCTCTAATTCGTATTCTATTTCCATCTATGTCATAACCTTCTATAGTACATCTTGCATATCTTGGAACAATTCCTGGAACATCACGATTAACTGATAAACATCCTTCACCTTCACCTACATAGATAATTTCTTCCGAAGTACTTACAAGTTCAGGATTAAAAACAACATAATTATCAAATTTACCTTCATCATACTCATGAACAACAACAAAATATCTTTCTAAAAAACCAAGTTGTACAGCAGCAAGTCCCATACCAGGTCTTAACTTATATTTTTCAGCCATTTCTTCAATTTGACTATTAGTTAAGAATTCAATTATATCATTTACTCTTTTTTTAGTTTCATTACTTAAAGGGAAGTTTACTTCTTTACTTTTTTCTCTTAATCTTTTATCTTTTTCATCTAATATATCTTTCATTAACAACATACTAATCACCACTTCGTCTTATTTTACCACAAAATTAAAAAAAAGGAAAGAGTTTTTATCTTCCCCATCTAGTACCAATAATAATAACTAGTAAAATAAATAAAACAATGATAATAGCATAATTAGAATTATTGTTGTATCCATAGTTTGGATAAATATAACCTACATTACCACCTTGATAAGCACAACTATTACCATAATTAGGATAACCATAATACATATTATTACCTCCTTTATATCTATAATAGTTTACGCAAGTAAAAATAATTTGCTATTATATCTGTCTAGATAATTCAATAATTAAATCCATATTATCATCATTTGCCATAATATTCTTGTGAATTTCTCCACATTTTAAACATTTATAAATTATTTTATAAGTGTCCCTGTATTTTTCAATCCCAATTGGTTTTAATAAACCCATACAAGTATTTAATCTATCACCAGGATTTACATCAACATGCATAGAATATAAGCATATTGGACAATGATCTCTTGCAGAGTATTCTAACTTTTTAACTAAATTTTTACAATTTTCACAAACAAAACTCTCGTCTTTCATATTAAATCTTTTCATAACATCACATATTTATTTTATCAAATAAAACTTAACTTGTCTATTTACTTTAAAAAAATAATTTAGTATAATTTAGAAAAGGAGTTCAAATGAAAAAAGAAAAATTAGGTTTATTTCTAATATTACTTGGTAATTTATTATACCTTTCTTATATTTACTTTTCAGGTAATGAAACTGGTAATTTTAGTCAATTTACAAGTGGATTATTACTAGGACTTTCTATTGGAACTAATTTAATTGGTATTGTTATAACAAGTATGTATATTTCTAAAAATAAAGAATTAAAAAAATAA
>CAKPFH010000068.1 GCA_934153655.1 uncultured Bacilli bacterium | reverse complement strand
GAAATTAATTAATATTTCTATAAGATTAATTATACGAGAAAATCATGAGTGAGGAAATAGAAGAAAATGTAAGAGCCCATGAAAAATACTTAGGTGGACTATTCTATGGTAGAGAGGAAGCCAGAGCTGAAGCTGAGGCTGAAATAGCTGAAGCCAAGCAAAAACTAAAAGAAACTCAAACACTTATTGTCAAAAATTTATTAAATAAAAATATGTCTGATTCAGAAATCATTGAAATTACTAACATTTCTATTGAAGGGTTAGAAAAAATTAAAAAAGAATTAAAATAATTTATTTAAAAAAATACTAGTATTTAAGGACCTATTTAGAAATAATTAAATAGGTCCTTTTCTATTTAATCATTTAAAATATTTAATTATAAAACTAGTTCCAATTCCAACTTTTGATATAACTGAAATACTTCCTTCATCATGCTCAATAATAGATTTAGCAAGAGATAAGCCAATCCCTACACTACTTGAAGTACTATTTTCACATTTATAAAATCTTTCAAAAATATGTTTTAAATCATGTTCACTAATACCTACTCCTTGATCTTTAATCGTAATACTAGTATATAATTTATTATTTTCAACAATTATTTCAATATTTTTATTATTTAAAGAATGCTCCAAAGAATTTTTTAAAATATTAGTTAAAGCCTCTTCTTCCCAATTGAAATCTCCTTTAATAAAAGATTGTAAGTCTCCCCTTTTAATTATTTCTATTTCTTTCAAATCAGCAAGAATAGAAACATTTAAAATAACTTTATCAAGTAAATCTGATACTAATATCTTGTCTCTTTTAAAAGTAATTGTATTAGCATCAAATCTTGCAAGTTTTAATAAAGAATTTATTAAAAAATTTAAATTAACTACTATTCTTTTCATATCTTTTACTTTTTCTTTATAATTAGTTTCATCTATATTATCAAGAATTAAAGTAATAGTTGTTAAAGGTGTTTTTATTTGATGAGAAATATCTTCTAAAGATTTTTTTAATAAAACTTTATCTTTTTGATTAATACTTGCTATTTCTTTTAACATAATAGTAGTTTTTAATAATTCATTTTTAAGAAGAGAAAAACTTGTTTCATCATTACTATCTATTTCTAATTTATAAATACCCATGTTAATATCTTTTAAATAAGATAAAATATAATTTAATTCTTTATTAACTTTTTTTAATTTAATTAAATAAATAATTAATAAACTTAAACTTAAAAGAATAACTAAAATTAAATTAGAAATATTATTATATTTAACTAATTTATTATTATTTAAAACATAACTATTATCAAGATAAATTCCATATTCACTTAAAATATTACTATTTCCATTGCTATTATTTAAAAGAGATACTATTTCTTCCTTAGTAATATTCGGGTATTTTTCTAAAATATTAGAAATCACATTATTTAAAAATAAATTGTTGTTAGTAACATACTTTTGATAAAATAAAAAATTAGAAAGATAAATAAGTAAAATAAAACTTATAATAATTAAAATATTAGTAATTAAATACTTTTTATTTTTAAATATCCACACGGTATCCTACTCCTTTAATAGTTTTAATTATATCTGTGTCTAGTTTTTCTCTTATTCTTTTAATATAAACAGTAATTGTATTATCATAAACATCATTACCTGTTAAATCAAAGATTTTATCAATTATCTTGTCTCTTGTTACAACTTTGTTTAAGTTAGTAAATAATAAAAGTAATAGTTGGTATTCTAAACTAGTTAAATTAATTTCTTGATTATCTTTTAAAACAAGCATTTTATTAGTATCAATTGTAATATTAGAAACTTTAATTAGTTTATTAACATTTAATATTTTATTAATACGAGCAAGTAATTCACCTGATAAAAATGGTTTAGTAATATAATCATCTATTCCAAGGTTAAAACCATTTACTATATCACTTTCTAAATCTTTGGCTGTTAGAAAAATAGATGGTATTTGATAATTCTTTTTTATTTCTAAAAACAAATCAGTTCCTAAGCCATCTGGTAAGGAAATATCTAGAATAACTAAGGAATAGGTTTTATTTAATTTTTCTAAAGCTTCTTTAATAGTAGTTGCATATTCTACTAAATAATTATTATTGGAAAGCAAAGTAGTTAAATTAGAAACAATATCAAGATTATCTTCAACTAATAATATTTTCACATAAATCACCAAAGTTATAATATCAAATATAAAAATGTTTTACAATAGAAAAAGTAATTCAAATTTAATTAAATTACTTTATGTTTATTAATAACTATCACATACTTCATTATTAGAGCCATA
>CAKPFH010000067.1 GCA_934153655.1 uncultured Bacilli bacterium | reverse complement strand
TTAGAATATGGTTATGAAGTTAAAAAAATAAGTTTAAAAGAAAAATATGTAATAATTGAAAAAATAAACAAAGATTAATATAAAAATAAATAATATATAAGTAATTATTCTTTATTTATAAAATTGTTTTAATTTTTTATATAAATTTGTATTTTGTCTAAAAAATAAATAACAGGAGGTAATATGTTAATAGAAGTATTAATAGAATTAAAAGCTAGGGCAGTTGATAAATATTTTACTTATAAAGTTCCAGTTAATTTAATTAATAAAGTTAAAGTAGGAGTTAGAGTAATAGTTCCTTTTGCTTATTCTAAATTAATGGGATTTGTTACAAAGGTTAATGTTGAAAATACAAGTGATTATGAAATTAAAGAAATTTTAGATGTAGTTGATACTGAGGTTATATTAACTGATGAATTATTAGAACTTGGTAAATATTTAAAAGAAAAAACTCTTGCTACTTTAATATCTTGTTATCAGGTAATGCTACCAAATGGGTATAAGGCTAGTAAGAAAAAAATTAATAAGAAATATGAAACTTATATAACTGTTAATATAGATAAATTAAAAGATATAAAATTAAGTGATAAACAACAAGATATTATTAATATTTTACTTAAGAATAAACATGTTAGTTATAGTTATTTAAAAAAAATTAATTCATCAGTTGATACTTTAATTAAAAATGAAGTTTTAGTTAAAGAAAAAGTAGAAGTTTATAGATTAAATAATAATTATAGTTTAAAAGAAAAATATGCTTTAACATCTGATCAAGAAAAAGTATATAAGCAAGTTGATTTAGGTAAATATCAAACCTATTTATTATATGGAGTAACAGGTTCTGGTAAAACCGAGGTTTACATGGAATTAATTGAAGATGTTATTAAGAAAGGAAAAGAAGCCATTGTATTAATACCGGAAATTAGTTTAACGCCTCAAACAGTAAGACGTTTTATTGAAAGATTTGGGCAAGTTGTAGCTGTATTGCATTCAGGGTTATCGGATAGTGAAAAGTATGATGAATATCGAAAAATTCGAAAAGGGGAAGTAAAAATAGTAATTGGTGCTAGAAGTGCTATTTTTGCACCTCTTGAAAATATTGGAATAATTGTTATTGATGAAGAGCATTCTACATCTTATAAACAAGAAAATATGCCAAGATATGATGCTATTGATGTTGCTAAAAAAAGAGGGGAGTATCATAATTGTCCAGTTATTTTAGGATCAGCAACTCCTACTTTAGAATCTTTTTCAAGAACTTTAAAAAATGTTTATACTTTACTAAAACTAGAAAAAAGAGTAAACAACAGAGCTCTTCCGGAAGTAGCAATAATTGATATGATGAAAGCAAAAAAGAAAACCAAGTTTTTTAGTGAAACATTATATGAAAAAATAAATAGTACTTTACAAAAAAGAGAACAAGTAATTTTATTTTTAAATAAAAGAGGTTATGCAACAACTATAAGTTGCAAGAATTGTGGTAAAACATTTACTTGTAAAAACTGTGATATTACTTTAACCTATCATAAATCAAGTGAAATGTTAAGATGTCATTATTGTGGGTATGCTGAAGTAAAACCAAAGGTTTGTCCAAATTGCCAAAGTGAATTAGAATTAAATGGGATGGGAACTGAACAAGTTGAAGAAGAATTAAATACTTTATTTCCAGATTATAAAACAATTAGAATGGATTTTGATACAACAAGTAAAAAAGGAAGTCATGAAAAAATAATTGAAGCCTTTAGAAATAATGAGTATCAAATTTTAGTAGGAACGCAAATGATTGCTAAAGGACTAGATTTTTCTAATGTTACCTTAGTAGGAGTAATAAATGCTGATGGCAGTTTAAATATTCCAGATTTTAGAAGTAGTGAAACTACATTTGATTTATTAAACCAAGTATCAGGAAGAGCTGGAAGAGGAGAAAAAAAAGGTTATGTTTATATTCAAACTTTTAATCCTACTCATTATGCTATTTTATATGCTAAAAACAATAATTATTTAGGATTTTTCCAAAATGAAATGAAAAATAGACATTTATTAAATTACCCACCTTATTGTTATTTAGCTTTAATTATTATTTCAGCAACTGATTATAATTATTTAGGCTTAGAATCTAAAAAAATAAAAGAATATTTAAAAACCAATTTAAAAACTGAAATACTTGGTCCATCTCTTGCTAATCCCTTTAGAGTTAATAAAATATATAGAATGAATATAATTATTAAATATAAAAAAGAAAATAATATTTATGAAGTATTAAATAATTTAATAAATCATTATAAAATAAATGATAAATTAAGAATAGATATAGATTTTAATCCAAGAAGTTTTTAAAAAAATACTCAAAATGTAAAA
>CAKPFH010000066.1 GCA_934153655.1 uncultured Bacilli bacterium | reverse complement strand
TATGGACAATAAAAAAAATAAGTGAGTGCAAATAATAAATAGATAAAAATTGACTAGTCATAGCACCTAAACTAAGACCTTTCCTATTTTTATATCTTGCTAAATCATTTATCTTCTCTTTATTAACACTTCTTTTTTTAAGCTCATTTAAAGAACATTTATCAATACTTTCATTTACATAACTAGAATTAGTACTATCTATTATTTTACAAATTAAGTTATACTCATCAGCACTTAATTTATCAATTAATAAACTTTTTAATACTTCATGATCTATATTATAAAAATATTTTTTAATATCAATTTTTAAAATATAAAACTTATCATATTTTTGATATTTTTCTAAATACCTTTTTATTAACTTAATTCCATAACTAGAACCCATATTAGTTCTAGTTGCAATTATTCTATTATCTAAATATTTATCTAACTTAGGTATTAATATATACCTTGCTAAGTAATGATTAACTATTTTATCTTTAATTGTTAAAGACATTACTATCCTATACTTTGGATCTCTTACGATAAAAATATTATATTTACTTGGAATATATAAATTATTTTCTAACATATATTTTATATAACTTATATTTTCCATTTTAAATCTTTCAAAAGAATAAACCTTTCTTTTATTTTTACAATTCTTACTTATCTCTTTTTCATATACATTTAATAAATCATATATATTAACTTTCATACCATTTATATACCATTTTATTAATTATTAATAACTTATTACTTAAATTACATAATTTCTTTTCATTTATTATTTTCTTTTTAAAACTAATTTCTAAATAAAAATCTAACATAATAATCAAACTAAATATTTTATCTAAATAATCTTTTTTATAATTACTACAAAAAACTAGTTCTAATAACTTATAACTAGTATTTACTATATTATTTCTAAGTTCATAATACTTTCTTGGATAATTATCGATTATTAAATCTAAACTATATATAAACTCTTTAATGTTTTTAACAATTATTAATTCATTTTTCATTTATTATTCCATCTATATATTCAAGTATTTTATCTAAATCAGCATCACTCAAACTATCTAATTTAGAATAAATACTTAAATATTTATTTTCTTTATTATATTTACTAAGACCTAGTTTCAAATATTTATTATATTTATTTAACTTTTTAAAATCTCTTTTACTTTCTTCTATTACTTCATAACTAATAGATAAATCAGTTAATTTATTTATTACTTTATTTAATGAACTAAGAGGAAAACCTACTCTTCTATTAATTATTTTATAATCAAATAAATAATATAAAATATAACAATCATCATCAAATACATGGTAAAATCCTCCATGTTTTCTAATAGTTATTTGCATATTACCTCTTTTATTAAGACTAATTTACTATAATAATAATATCTATTATTACTAAACTTAACTTTTTTAATTATATCCAAACCATCTAATATTATATAATTAATATTTAATTTAAATACTTTATCTAAATAATAACTATATATTAATTTATCAAGATAAAAGCTAGTATAATTATTTTTACTAACTAATAATATTAAATAATCAGGATACATTTTTTTAATAAAATTATATCTATTTATTTTACTCATACATTTATATGAATAAATATTTATCTTGTACAGGTGATAGGCTTATATACGTATATATAAGCCGTCTGTACTTTACTTCTAGGACTAAGTCCAAAGATAAACTATGTCTTTTAGGTACACATATATAGCCTTAACCAATATATTCTAACGCCAAAAGGCTGGACGAAGAGCCAAACCATCATCATTATTAGCATTGTCGTTGTTCAAGTTGCCATCATTGTTCACGTTAGCGACGTTATTAGGATTATTAGACGCCGGAGACAAGAACCAAGATGGAAGAAAGAACACTAAAAAAGCTCTACCAAACACTTGAAGTTTACCTTATAATAAACCAAATTGGTTATTACCAAAATCAATTAAACAAATAATTTATATTATCAAATCAAGCCGATCAGAATATTTGATAATATTTTCACCAAGCATTTTCTTAATCGAAAATGCTTGTTATCTATGATAAGGGTTTACTTATTTCTTTTTTATTTTTTTACAAAAAATTGAGCCCGTTCCTATCGGACTTTGCCCGATTAGGAACCTTACTCTGTGCTTAACAAATATGGATCATTTATACTTCCAGAGCCAGATATAATCATTGTTTGGGATCCAAGACTTAAGACTGGACGAAGAGCCCAACCCATAACATTATTAGCACTGCCGCCGGTCAAGCCGCCATCATAGTACATGACAGCGACGATAGTAGGAATACCAGACGCCGGAGACAAGAAGAAAGAGGCATATGATATATTATTATACATCCAATTATTTAAACCTATACCATTTGAATATGCTTCTTTATAATCTTTACTCCAATTACTGGTGTTAGAAGCATAACCAAAATCACTTGGATATAGTAAAGCTATTTTCCCGTTCCATGTTGCCTGATTTCCATGCCAAATATTACAATTATTTTTATGAGTATTATTTGTTATACTACTATCACATACCGTTGACCCTCTTTCTTGATTGTATACTTCTTTATTTGTACCAAGTATGTAATATGAATCATCTGTATCAATAGTTATATTTCCTAAATAATATTTCATGTTTTCAATTAAACTACTATTTTCTAAACTATTTAAATAATTTTCATTTAAATAATACATACTTCCTGCTTTTGTCCAATCATTATAATTTGTTTCTACGCTTGATGATTTATTCCAGATAAAATGCTTATATTTAAAACTTGTATAATTTGTATTATATATTTGATAAGTAATACTATCTTTTGTTATCGTTGCCGGTACTTCTGCACTTGCACTTATTGGTTCATCTCTTACTATCTTTATTCTTTCGGTTTTTTCTCCACTTGCATTTTCTTCATTAAATATTCCTATTATTCTCCATGTTTCATTATTAAATGTTACATAATTTCTTAATCCGCTATCTGTTGGTGTTGTTTGATTATTTTTAAGATTAAATGTGGTTCCACTTAATTCTGAACAAGTTTTTCCTTGCATTGCAAACGTTTCGTTATCACCATTAATTATTGCTCCATTTAATAAACAAGCACTTGCTGGACAAGCATTACCTGATACTGATAAATTATAATCAGTTGTTCCATCTGTATATGTACAATAATTTCCTATTCCAGAATAACGATATTCTCTTATCGTTCCTCCGGTTGTTGCTAAATCACCATTTGTGTTAACTGCAACCAAACCATCTTGATTAGAGCCATTATATCTATTTTTTACTGCTTCAACAAAGTTTGTTGCTTCTACGTATTTTCCATTTACATTTACCTTTATACTTGCAAATAATTTTTCCCAAT
>CAKPFH010000065.1 GCA_934153655.1 uncultured Bacilli bacterium | reverse complement strand
GTAAAAAATGCAAATGATACTCCTATTGTTAATACTAAGATTGCTATTACACTTAATACTATTATTAATTTTTTATTCTTCATATTAAACTCCTTTTCTTGAATAATTGCCCCTCTATTCTAATATAATTTTATTATAACACTCTTTTTATTTATTATAAAGTTTTTTCATGTCTAAAAAAATCGTATTATGTGGACAATTAAAAAAACACGATTAAAAATTACAGATAAACTGTAAATTTAATCATGTTGTTAGGTATCATTTATTATATTTATTTCCTTTATAAATAAGGAGTTATAGGGTTTTTCTACCCCCCCCCCATGTAAAGTTTTGTAAAGTAAAGGATTGATTAATTGTAAAGTAATTAATATTAAATTTCATTTAATCAACTCCTTTTTTTGTACATTTTAATTTGCAAATATTTTTAATGAAATCCTTATAAAATAAGAAAAACTGTTATTTTATTTGCGAATTATTATGTATTTTTTATACTTAAATTTTAGCAAATAATTTTTACTTTTTCAAGTAGTTTTATCAATTTTTAAGTGAATTCGGTAATTTGTAGTTCTTTTCTAAATAAAAAAACATTATTCATGTTTATCTATTCCATCTATTATAAAGTCTTCACTTTTATGAGGTTCTACTCTTAATAAATCTAAGTAATCAAGTTGTCTTAATACTTCATATACAACAATTGCACAACAATTAGATAGATTTAAAGATCTTACATTGGAAGTCATTGGTATTCGCATACAATGATCTAAATCACTTCCTAAAATACTTCTTGGAATACCAGTTGATTCTTTTCCAAATATTAAATAAATATCATTTTTTTGATACTCTTCTTTATAATCAAAACTTGTATGAGGTTTTTTACCATATCTAGTAAAATAATAATAAGTTCCTTTATTTTTATTTTTAAAATCTTCAAAATCTTTATAAACATAGTACTCTAATTTATCAATATAATTAACTCCACTTCTTTTAATACTTTTTTCATCTAAACTAAATCCAAGTGGTTCTATTAAATGAAGTCTTGTATTAGTAGCAACACATGTACGCATAATATTACCAGTATTAGTAGGTATTTCAGGTTCATATAAAACAATATTTAACATAACTTCTCCTTTAAATTATCTTTATTTTACCTCTTATAGTTAAATATTTCAACCTTTTTTATAAAGGAAGTGAAACAATAACAGTTGTTCCTTTATTAAGTTCTGATAAATACTTAATATTACCTCCATGAAGTTCTACTATTTCCTTTGATAAACTAGTACCAAGTCCTGTTCCATTTCTTTTAGTTGTAAAGAATAAATCCATTACTTGTCTTAAAGTATCTTGATCCATTCCTATACCATTATCTTCTATAATAATTTTAAAATATAATTTAGTTATTCTTGTTTTTATTTTAATAGTTAAATTATCTTTATTTATATCTCTTGCTTCTTTAGAATTTTTTAAAATATTAATAATTACTTGTTTTATCCGATTAAAATCAACACTTAAATATAACTCATCATCTGGAATATCTATATTTAAAACTATTTTATTTTCTTTAAAAAACATTTCTAAAGATTTAATTATTTCATCTAAAAGTAAATAAATATCTACTTCTTCTTTATTTATTTTTACTTTAGTATAATCTAAATAATCATCCATTAAAGTTAAAGTTCTTTCTATTTCACCTTTTACAATAGGAATATATTTATCTACTTTTTCTTGGTTATTCAAATCTAACATATCTAAATAACCTTTACAAACTGCTAAAGGATTTTTAATTTCATGTGTTAGTTTAAAAAGAGATGTCCTTAATACCTTTTCTTTTTCAAGTTCCTTCATAGCCGTATTTATATTCATAATGTCTTCTCCTTTCAATAGATAAATAAATACTAAATAACTACTTACATAAAAACCAAACATTTTAGCAACTACTAATAAATAAGTAAAAGCAAAACTATAGGTATTAGCCCTGAAATAAAACATTTCTACACATAAAGTAATTGATTTAATAAATGTAAATATATAAATTAAAGATACTGTTTTATAACTTTTACTTATTATTAAATAAATAATATAATAAAGTAAATATTCAAATATAATAAAATAGCAATTAAATTTATGAATAAATATATAATAAATAATGATTAAAACTGATAATATTATACTAGTAATATTTTTTCTTTTTAAATAACTAATTAATAAAGGAATATTAATAAGTACAAATGATCTTGTATAATCTTTTAATAAAATAAAAACTACTACTTCTGCTACTAATATAAAACTTAATATATTTTTATTAATAACTTTAACACTGTTTTGATAACATATACTTATTAAGTATAATGATATTGGTAATAACAAAATACTTATATTTAAAACAACCGATACCACTTTTTATCACCCTTTATTATTAAAGCAAATTTATTTGTCGGATTTTGTCGAATTATGTCGAATATGAAAAAATTGTCGTAAAAAAAAATCAAGTTAATCTTGATCATTTAGAACTTTTAAGTTCATCAATATATTTTTTTAGTTGTTTCGAATTACTACCAAGGATTATTTTTAATTGATTATCTATTTCTACTATTCCTTTAGCTCCTAGTTTTTGAATTGCTTCTTTATTAACTTTGGTTATATCTCTTAAAGTAACAACAAATCTAGATAAATTATAATCACTTGAAACGATATTATCTTTGCCACCTAAGTATTCTATTAGTTTATTTATTTCTAATCTAGCATCTTTTTTAGTAGATTTTAAAACTGCTAATAAAATAATTATAAAGACTATGATAATAATGATGTATTTTTCCATTTAATCACCTACTTACTTAATAAGTATAATATATTTTTAGAAAAAAAACTACTAATTTGCATATTTTTTTAAAATATGTTATAATGTTAGCAATTTATGGGGGATATTATGAACGAAGAAAAATTTACTAAAAAAGTTAAAAGAAAATATGGTGTTAAGGAAGATGAATTAGCTAATCTTAGTCTTGCAAGGATTAGAAATTTAAAGGTTAATGAAAAGAAAATTCGTCAAGAAAAATCTAAACTTAAGGTAGTTAAAAAACCAGTTGGAGGAATTATTAAAGGTGCTAGTATTGGAGCAAGTGTTGCGGGAATTGTTAATACAGCATTTCCTAACTTAGTACCAGTTATTGGAGCTCATTTAAATGCTCTTAGTAATGCATCTACTACTAAAAAGATTTTTGGAGATATAATTCTTGCTTCTAAACCAGTTGATATAATTTCTGGTTATGGAATTATTGGAATTGGTGCTGGAATTGGCGTACTTGCCTATTCTGGGTATAAACTTATTAAAGGTATTTCATCTACTATAAGTATTGCAAATGATAGACATAAAGCAAAAAAATTAACTAGAAACTAGTTAATTTTTTTTTAGCCATTTATTTGATTCATTACTTCTTCAGCAAAGTTATCTT
>CAKPFH010000064.1 GCA_934153655.1 uncultured Bacilli bacterium | reverse complement strand
AACATCACAATTTAATTATACCAAATTAATTAAAAATATCAATAAAAGTTGAAAACATATCTAATTTATTTTTAAATCTATCTAATTTATCAGGTAAAGTTAATTTATATTTTTCTCGCATTATTTTATCAAGTTCATAGATAAAAGAAGGATCTCGATTTAATATTTTATAATATCTTGGGTTTTCATGTAGAAATCTTTTTAAAGTTTGATTTTTATTTAAATACATTTGACATTCAATACTCATATTAATCCTCAAAATATTTATAAGTTGGACGAGCTTCGTATAAATCTTTAGCAACACCTTTAGCTGGTACTAAATCTTTAAAAGCATCAATTGCTTTATCTAAACTATTAAGTCCTTTTCTAACACTTTCTAAATCCATTCCTTTTACCATATTAAATAAGTCTTTAAAACTAGTTGGAGTAGTACTACTAGTATTAGTACTGGTAGTTGTACTAGTTTTATTTTCTTTATAATTGTCCCAGACAGTACTAGATTCCCCGTATAAATCAAATATTTCATATAACTTTTGCCATGATGTTTTACCACTTGAAACAACATCAATTAAATGAGGATTTTTACTAACAAATTCTTTAAATTCTACTTTAGACATAAAACCACCTAATAAATTATATGAAAAATATTTTATTTAGATACTAAAAAAGAATTAATTTAAAGATTTAAAAACTTCTTTAATTAATTCTTTACCTATTCCATATATAAAGATATTATCTAAGTCTTTTATTGGAACAAGTCTTGTTTCATAATAGTTATCAGGATTATTATGTTCTAATTCTTCTCCACCTAATTTAATATCACCACTTAAATATTTAGTTAAGTAATAATAACATATTCCCGTTTCATATTCTTCACAACCTAAATACTTAACTATCTTAACATCAATTGAGGTTTCTTCTTTAAGTTCTCTTATACAAGCATTTTCATAAGCTTCATTTTCAATACCGCCACCTGGAATAGCATAGTATTCTAAGTACTTATTATTTTCTTTTCGTCTTCTGTATAAAAGTAAAACTTTATCATCAAAGAAAGTAATTCCTCGACTAACTTTTCTTTTTTCTAAATACTTTTTAAGTTCAAGATAACAAGTATTTTCATACATATTATTTTTAGTAAAACAAATAGGTTTAGTTTCCCCTTCTTTTATAAATAATTTATCATATGGAAAATAATCTCCTTCAACATAATCAGTTGCAATATGACCTAAGGTTTTAGCAGTAAAAACTTTATAAGTATAATTATCAATGTAAACCAAGACATCAAGATAATAACAAGATTTATCAGTTTTAGTTTTCATTAGATTAAATAAGTTATCATAGCCAAGTGTACTTTCTACGTATGATGCGTACACTCCAGGAAAATTATTAAGAGTTGGAATACAAAAGGAACAATCATTTATTATTAAGGGTTCATGAAAATAGGAAAAAGCAGTCTTTGCTTTATCAAGAGCAACTTCAATAGGATCTGATGCTTGAATTTCAACTAAATCTAATTCTTTTCTTTCAATAGATGGTATTACTTTTTTACAAGCTTCATATTTTAATTTATTACTAGTTATAAATAACATATTAATATTGTTGCCCCCAAATAACTAAATGTTTAGCATCATTACCACATACAACACATTTACCAGTTAATGGTTTAGCATTTTCTATTATACAACGAGATTTAGTTCCTTTAATTTCTTTCATTTTCATTTCACATTCTAAACTACCACACCAATCAGCTTTAATAAAACCAGGTTGTTTATTCATTATATTTTCTACATCTTCTAAATTCTTAGCCGTAAAGGTTAACTCATCTCTTCTTTTTAAAGCTCTTTCATACATATCATGTTGAATAGTTTCTAATAAATTTTTAACATAAGTTGGAATATCTATATCAAGTGCTTCTGTATATTTAACTGATGTATCACGACGAACAAAAGTAATTTTATTATTATCTAAATCTCTTTCCCCAACTTCAATTCTAACAGGTATTCCATTAACCTCAGCCTCAGCAAATTTAAATCCAGCTGATTTATCAGTTAAATCTATATAACAAGAAATAGAGTTTTTTTCTAATTCTTTTTTAATTTCTTCACATTTAGCAAGAACTTTTTCAGTTTTAAAAATTGGAATAATAGCAACTTGTTTTGGAGCAATTCTAGGTGGTAATACTAAACCTTTATCATCGCTATGAACCATTATTAATCCACCTATCATTCTTGTTGTTGTTCCCCAAGATGTTTGATATACATATTCAAGTTCATTTTGACGATTTCTAAATTTTATATCATAAGCCTTAGAAAATTTTTGACCAAAATAATGACTAGTACCACATTGTAAACTAACTCCATTATACATTAAAGCTTCATTTGTTAAAGTATATTCAGCCCCTGCAAATTTTTCTTTTTCAGTTTTAAGACCAGTAATACTTGGAATAGCAAGAATTTCATGATGAAACCATTTATAAACTTCCATCATTTGTCTTGTTTCCTTTTCAGCTTCTTCACTAGTTTCATGAATAGTATGACCTTCTTGCCATAAAAATTCACGACTTCTTAAAAATGGTCTTGTTTCTTTTTCCCAACGAAGTACATTACACCATTGATTATAAAGCATTGGTAAATCTTTATAAGACTTTACATGACTAGCATAGTAATCACTGAACATAGTTTCACTAGTAGGACGAATGCAAAGTCTTTCATCTAATTCTTTGGATCCTCCCATTGTAACCCAAGCAACTTCAGGAGCAAAACCTTCTACTAATTCTCCCTCTTTTTTAAGTAAACTTTCAGGTATTAAAACTGGCATTTGGCAATTTACATGACCAAGTTCCTTAAACTTTTTATCAAGAATTTCTTGCATACGTTCCCAAATAGCATACCCATTAGGTTCAATAGCAATACATCCTTTAACACCTGTATAACTTGCTAAATGAGCTGCAAATACAACATCAGTATACCATTTAGCAAAATCAACATCACGACTAGTTATCTTATCATTTTTCATAAATCCTCCTAAAATAATAATAAAAATAAAAAAGAATGGAAAGAAGTCATATGACGGTACCATTCTTAATTTAACTCAATTGATTAACGCTCAAACACGGAAATACACCTAAAAGGTAGGAACAATAAACTATTATTACTTTTTCACACCAAACAAAGCTCTCTTTAAATAAATCATTTATCATATTCCTTTATCAAAGGTTTTTACAAGCATATTCTAACAAATTTAAAAACAAATTACAAGTACTTTTTAGCTTTTATCAAAAGAAAAAGCAACTTAGAATAATATCTAAATTACTTTTTAAAATTTTTGCAAGTTATTTTAATTCTTTTTTAATATTATCTAACTCTTCTTTAGATATATTAGTAATCTCCATGATTTTTAAATCAGTCATATTTTCATTTAATAAATTTTTGATAATAAGTGTTTGAGTTTCAAGTTTTCCTTCTTCTCGGCCTTCTTCTCTACCATAGAATAGTCCACCTAAGTATTTTTCATGGGCTCTTACATTTTCTTCTATTTCCTCACTAATGATTTTCTCGTATAATTAATCTTATAGAAATATTAATTAATTTCTATTATTGATTAATCCCTTTCTATTTATATT
>CAKPFH010000063.1 GCA_934153655.1 uncultured Bacilli bacterium | reverse complement strand
TTAGATAAAGAAACTAATTTAACTTTAAAAGAAAAAGAACTACTAGAAAAAGAAAAGAATTTAGTAAATAAAGAAAAAACTTTATCTGAAAAAGAAAATTATTTATTAGATTTAAAAGACAAATTAAATTTAAAAGACCAAGAATTTATAAAAAAAGAAGAAAACATTAAAAAAGAAGAAAAGATAATCAAAATTAAACAAGAAAAATTACTTGCTTTAAGTAATCAAATTCAAGAAGAAATAAAAATAAATGAAAACAACAAAAATATTAATTTAAAACAAAAACAAGAATTATTAAAATATGAAGAAACTTTAAAAAGTAAAGAAGAATATTTAAATAATTTAAATTTAGAATTAATAAGAAAGGAAGAAGATGTTAAGAATAATAATTTACTATGTAAAGAAAATGCTACTAATAATATAGAAAATCCTAAAACATTTGATGATTTAAAAAGTTCGATTATTCTTTTAATTTTATCACTTTTAGGATTTCTAGTAATAATAAAAAGGAGGAAAATAAATGCAAATTTATAATCAAGTTAAGTTATTTTTATATAATCATAAAAGAAAAATAATAGTAATAGCTTCTTTAATATTACTTAGTTTAACTATAACCTTAGTTTTATTAACTAGACATAATTATCAAAAAGATATTACTACTTATGAAAATATTGTATCAGAAAAAAACAATTCTAATATTAAAGAAGTAGATGATAAAAAAGAAGTTGAAGAAAAAATATATTATTATATAGATATCAAAGGGTATGTTAATAATCCAGGAGTTTATTCTTTAGAAAAAGGTAAAAGAGTAGTAGATGCTATTAATATAGCTGGAGGTTTAAAAAAAGATGCTAATACAAGTTTATTAAATTTAAGTAAAGAAATATCTGATCAAATGGTAATAGTAATTTATTCTAATTCAGAAATAAAAGAATATGAAAAATTAACCGAAACTAAAAAACAAGAAGAAAAAATATGTAATGATAAAATTATAAATGATGCTTGTACCTCAAATACTTCTACTAAAAATGACAATGAAAGTAAAAGTAATCAAAATAACCAAACAAGTGATAATAACAAACAAAATGAAACAAAAGAAGAAAAATTAATGATTAATATTAATACAGCATCCAAGGAAGAATTAATGAAATTAAAAAATGTTGGTTCTCAAAAAGCAGATGCTATAATAGAATATCGTTATATTAATGGTCTATTTAAAAGTATAGAAGATTTAAAAAACGTTAGTGGAATAGGTGATAAATTATTTGAATCTATTAAAGAGAATATCACAATCTAAAATAATAATTACTATTTTAATAATTTTAATATTTTTATTTACTTATCTATTAACTAAAACTATAAAACAAGAGAGTATCTATAACATTAAAAAGCAACAATTTATAGGCGTAATAATTAAAAAGAACAAAACTGATTATGGATACTCTTTAACTATTAAAAGTTTAGAAAATTTAGTTGTTTATATAGAAAATTGTCCTTATGATTTAGGTGACTTAGTAAAAATAACTGGTAATTTAGAAGAATTGGAAAATAATACTATTTTAAATAATTTTAATTACAAAGAATATTTAAAAAGACAAAAAATATTTTATGTTTTAGTTGCAAATGATATTAAATTAATTAAAAAGAATACTAATATTATTTATAAACTAAAATTAAAAATCTTAAATTATTTAAATAAATTTAAATCAAGTATTTATTTAAGCGCTTTTTTAATAGGTGATACATCTTATTTAAAAGATATTTATAATTCCTATCAAATAAATGGTATTTCTCATTTATTATCAATTGGAAGTACTCACATAATCTTTTTAAGTTATATTTTACATTTAATTTTAAAAAAAATAAAATTAGAAAAAATATACCCTTATATATTTTCTTTATTAATATTGTTATTTTTAATTTTAGCTAATTATCCAATTTCAATTATTAGAACAGTTTTATATATGTTAGTATCGTTTATATGTAAAAGATTTAATATTAAAATATCTTCTTATTTAAAGTTTTTATTAGTTACTATAATTCCTTTAATTATAAATCCTTTTAATGTCTATAATAAAGGAATGTTATATTCTTATTATATTAGTTATTTATTAATATTTAATTCTAATAAAATAACAGGTAATAAGTTTTTAAAATTATTCAAAGTATCTTTTATTTCATTTTTAGGTAGTATTCCTTTAAATATTTATTTTAATTATGAATTTAATTTGTTAAGTATAATTTATAATTTAATATATGTTCCCGTATTTAATTTATTAGTTTTTCCCTTAGCAATTTTAACTTTTATATTTCCATTTTTTGATAATATATTTTATTTTCTAATGAATAACTTAACTAATTTTTCTTTTATCTTAAATAAAATAGATTTAGGAATTATTATTTTAAAAAAAATAAATATTTTTTATTTAATCTTGTATTCTGTTTTAATTATCTTAATTGTTAGTAAATTATTAAATAAAAGATATAGATATTTAATTTTATTATTAATATTTATGGGAATTCACTATAACATTAATAATATTATACCAAGTAATTATTTTATGATTTTAGATGTTAAACAGGGAGATTCTAGTTTATTTTATTCTAATAATAAAACAGTTTTAATAGATACAGGTGGTTTGTATAATAAGAATATTACAGAAAGTACAATTATTATGTTGAAGTCTCTTGGAATAAGAAAAATTGATTATTTATTTTTAACTCATGGTGATTTTGATCATATGGGAGACAGCATATATTTTATAGATAATTTTAAAGTCTTAAATGTTATTTTTAATAGTAATAGTTTTAATGAGTTAGAAAGTAATTTAGTTTTAAAGTTAAAAAGTAAAAAAATAAAATATAGTAAATCATATCAAGATACAGAGTATATTATTAATGATATAAAAATTAAATCTTTAAATAATAGTTATGAAAATGAGAATGATGCTAGTTTGATTTTGTATATTCTTTTGGAAAATACCAAAATACTTATGATGGGAGATGCCGGTAAAAAGGCAGAGTTTGCTATTTTAGATAAATATAATCTTAAAAATATAGATTTTTTAAAAGTTGGCCATCATGGTTCTAATACTAGTAGTAGTGAATATTTTATTGATATGATTAATCCTAAATATAGTTTAATATCAGTAGGAAAAAATAATAGGTATGGTCATCCTAAAAAAGAAGTATTAAGTGTTTTATCTAAAACTAAAATTTATCGAACTGATATAGATGGAAGTATAATAGTAAATTTAGATAAAAATAAATATAGAATTAGTACATGTAGTCCGTAGTGAGGAGTAATATATGAATTATTATAATGAGATAAAAAATGAATTAATAAATAACGAAATAAATAGAACTGTTAAAAATTATTCAATCAACAGAAATGATTTGAATTCTTACTATAACGTTGGCAAATTATTATTAGATGCAGGTAATCAATATGGAGAAAGTATTATTAAAGAGTATTCATTAAGATTGACTGAAGATTTAGGCCCAGGGTATAGTCAAAGAAATTTAAGAAATATGAGACAATTCTATAAAGTTTCTCAAAAGTGGCAGACACTGTCTGCCAAATTAAGTTGGAGTCATTATTGTGAAATTCTTTGGTTTGATGATAATAAATTTCAATACTATGTTAAAATAGCTGAATTAAATAATTTATCAATAAGACAGTTAAGAGAAAAAATAAAATCTAACGAATATGAAAGGCTTCCTGAATTCACAAAAAATAAATTGCTAAATCAAGACAAACAAAATGTAGTTGACTTTGTAAAGAATCCAATTAAGATTAAGAATGATAATAAATATGATATATTATCAGAAAAAATATTACAAAAACTAATCCTAGAAGATATTGAAAACTTTTTAGAAGAATTAGGAATAGGGTTTACTTTTATAAAAAGTGAATATCCAATTAAATTAGG
>CAKPFH010000062.1 GCA_934153655.1 uncultured Bacilli bacterium | reverse complement strand
TTTTTTTCTAACTCATTTTTTTAGTAGTTTCTACATTATTATATAAAGTATTTAAAGCATCTTGTTGACTTAATGGTTGATATGGTTTAGTACTTGGTTTAATTCCATCTTCTTCATATAATTTTTGATTATTTTCTTCTTTAGCTATAGCATTTTGTAAATTAGTTGCATAGTCTTTTAAAGCTTTAGCTAAGACAATAAATTCTTGTTCTGTTAAATTGTGATGAATAGGATCTCCTGATAAAATCATTCTTGTTGTATCTTTTAAATATGTACTTTTGTTTTCATTTGTTGCTAATAATAAACTATCTGCAAAATCATAACTTGGAGTTCTCACTTCTTCTTTTGGTACTTGAACTTCTTTAGTTTCAATTCCTTCATCTTGTAACATTTTAGCATTTTTATTATGCATAGTTATTAAACTTATTAAACTATGTTCATAATCATTTAAAGCCTTAAGAATTGTTGCTTTTTCCACTCTTTTTAAAAGTTTATAACGAGGATTATTTAAATCTTGTTTTAAACTTCTAATTATTTTAATTTCCTCTACTCTTTTTAAATTTTCTTCCATTTTTATCTCCTTTACTTGGCATCATACCAATTATTACCTATTTCATAATCAACTTCTAAGGGTACATCTAAATTATAACAAGTTGTCATAATTCTTTCAACTAGTTCATGCATAATTTCTATTTCAGAATTATCAACTTCAAATACTAATTCGTCGTGTACTTGCACTAACATTTTACTTTTTAAATTTCTTGAAGTCATCTCTTCATCTATTTTTATCATAGCAATTTTTAAAATATCAGCTGCTGTTCCTTGAACCGGTGTATTTAAAGCAATTCTTTCTCCGGCTTGTCTTATAATATAATTTTTATTAGTTATTTCATCAATTATTCTTTTTCTACCGGTTAAAGTTAAAACATAACCATTTACATAAGCATCATGAATTAAAGTATTCATATAATTTTTAATACCTGGAAAAGCATCTAAATATTCATCAATAAAAGCTTTAGCTTCCCCTACATTTATTCCCAAATCTTCTGATAAACCAAAACTTGATATACCATAAATTATACCAAAATTAACCGCTTTA
This sequence comes from uncultured Bacilli bacterium, assembly GCA_934153655.1. Taxonomy (GTDB): domain Bacteria; phylum Bacillota_I; class Bacilli_A; order RF39; family UBA660; genus RUG591. The sequence continues at coordinate 2,839 of CAKPFH010000062.1, read as the reverse complement.
GCCTTTCTTCTTTGATCTTTAGTAACTTCATCAATTGGAACATGAAATATTTCACTAGCCGTTTTAGCATGAATATCTAAATTATGTTTAAAAGCCTCAATCATATTAGTTGCTCCTGACATGGCTGCAAATACTCTTAACTCAATTTGAGAGTAATCAAATGAAGCAATTTTTTCATTATCAGTACTTGGAATAAAAGCTTTTCTTATTAATTTTCCAAGTTCATCTCTTATAGGTATATTTTGCAAATTAGGTCTTTCACTTGAAAGTCTTCCAGTTCTTGTTAAAGTTTGATTAAAAATTGTATGAATTTTATGATCACTTTTAATTTCATTTATAATACCATTTACATAACTAGTTTTCATCTTAAACAAAGCCCGATATTCAAGAATTAATCCAGCTATTTCATATTCATCTTTTATCTTATCTAAAATTTCTTTACTAGTTGAATAATTATTATCTTTTACTCTTTTGGGATAAGGAATACTAAGTTTATTAAATAAAATATCCGCTAATTGTTTAGGAGATGATAAATTAAACTTAACTCCTGCTATTTCATAGATTTTATTTTCTATTTTATCAATATTTCGATCAAGTGCATGACCAAATTCTTCTAAGTAATTTACATCAACTAAAAAACCATTTTCTTCCATTTTAGTTAAAACATAACTAAGTGGTTTTTCAATCTCTAAATAAAGATGTTCCATATTATCATTTAAAAGTTCTTGATAAAAGTTTTCATATTCTTGATAAATAAATAAAGCTTTTTTAACAATTTCTTCAATGTACAAATTATCTTTAGGATACTTTATAGTTAATTCAGATCCATATAATTTATCATAAAATTTAATATCATATTGATAACTATTAGCAAGATAGGCTATATCACCTCGCATATTTTTATTAAGTAAATAAGAAATTAACATTAAATCATCTATATTTTTATCTATTTTAATATCATATTTATGAAAAACAACTAATAATTTTTTTAAATCATAAGTATATTTTTTTCTATTATCCATAAATATACTACTATTTTTTAATAAATCAAAGGGAACATAATATAAATTATCTTTAGTTTTTATACTAACTCCTAAAGGAGTTGCATCATGATAATTATAACCAAGTACTTCTAAATAAATACTATAAGGACTATCTAGTTTTAAATCTAATAAATTATTTATTACTTGATAATCTAACTCTTTACTTTCTTGTTTATCAATATCTATCTTTTTTAAAAATGAATAAAACTCTAAATCATTTAATTGTTTAACTAATTCCTTTTTATCTGGTCCTTCATAGACTAAATCAGTTAAAGAATAATTAACTGGAACATACTTATAAATAGTTGCTATATCATAACTCATATAAGCATTTTCTTTATCTAAAACTAATTTTTCTTTAGTTTTACCACTAATGCTTGCTATATTATTATAAACACCATCTAAAGTATCATATTTTTGTAATAAACTAAGAGCCGTTTTCTCACCTATTCCTTTAACCCCAGGAATATTATCACTACTATCTCCCATTAAAGATTTCAAGTCAACTATTCTTTTAGGATCAGTTAAACCATAAAATTCCTTGAATTTATCTTTATCCATCATGATATAATCATTTGCTTTTAATAATTTTACTTTAATTTTATCAGATATTAATTGTAATAAATCTTTATCACTACTAACTATTAATCCTTCAAAGTCTTGACTTTCATCAACCATTCTTGCATATGTTCCAATAATATCATCAGCTTCATAATTATCAACCATTAAATATTTAATCCCCATACTAACAACTAAATTATAAGCTACTAAAAATTGTTTTTTAAGTTCATCAGGCATTTCAGATCTACCAGCTTTATAAGTTAAATATTTATCATGTCTAAAAGTTTTTCCTTTATCAAATGCTATCATTATATGAGTAGGATTTTCTTCAGTTATAATCTTATTTAACATATTAATAAGCCCATATAAAGCATTAGTAGGTTCCCCTTTAGAATTTTTCATTAAACTACCACTATAAGCAGTTGCATAATATGATCTAAATAAAATATTATTCCCATCTATTAAAACTATTTTATTCATCTATATCACCATATACTATATCTATTTTAAACTTATCATAAGTTAAATCTAAATCTTTAGTATTATTAACTAAAGATAAAATATCAAAAGTCATATCAACTATCTTTTTATCTTTAACTTTAATAGTTATATAATTACTTAATTCTAAATTATCAAATATTTCTTTATTTAAAATATCAGCTAATTCTCCATTTGTTATTTCATAATTATATACTATACTAGAATCATTATACTCAGTTTTAGAAATATATTTACTTTTTTTAATTATTCTTTTTATTTCATAAACATCTAAGAATTGATAATAAATATCTTCTTCATTACTACTACTTGGTTTTAAACTACCATTTTTATAAATATAATTATAAGTTTTATCATCAATTGTTAAAGTAATTTCTTGATCTTCTTTAGAACCTAAATATATTTTTTTAAGATCATTTTCTTCTTGTAAATAATTAAAATTATAATTATTAAATTCTATTTCAGTTAATTTAAAAGGAAATTTATTAGTACTTGTATCTTCCTTATCTAAAGTACTACCTGGTAAATTAATTATTATATAAACAAAGATAAAAAAGAAAAAGTAAAAAATAACAAAGCTATATTTTTTTCCTTTATCTGATCTTAACCATTTCCAAAAAGATTTAATTGTTATTTTACCATCTTTATTTCTCATAATTACTCGTATAATTAATCTTATAGAAATATTAATTAATTTCTATTATTGATTAATTCCTTTCTATTTATATTTTTTGATT
>CAKPFH010000061.1 GCA_934153655.1 uncultured Bacilli bacterium | reverse complement strand
AGTAATTGTTGTATTACTTGTTGTTTTACTTGGTAAGAAGGGAGGAATTAGTATGATTAATCCTGATAGTAAATTAAAAATTAGGAAAAGTGAAGTTAGCAATATTATTTTAGAAGATTATAGTAATTCTTATTTTAATATTAAAAAACCAAAGGGGTGGGTAGTTGATACTTTAGGAGACTTTATTCATTATACAATTAAAGTATATAATCCAGAAAATCCTACTTATCAGTTCTTCTTTAATATGAAAACAGAAGGTTATAATAAATCAGAAGATGCTAAAAGATGGCAGCAAAAATATTACCCAAATGATATGTTTGCTAAAACTTCAGTAATTGCTACTAAGGATACCGAAGGATTTTATAAAATATTTAATGATTTAGGTACTTTAAATAATACTAGTACCTTTACATTTCCAACATTAACTGATTTTACTGTAACTGATAATTTAGGCAAAGGCAGTTTAGGTGGAGATATGCTAAGAGCAACATTTAAAGATGCTAATGGTAAAGATAGTGAAGGAATATTTACTGCTTATGTATATGATCCAGGACCATACTATGTTAATGAGAATATCATGTCAGGTAAAAAAATAGATATACAATACTTAAATGTATATGATGCTATCTTTATTACAACACCAAAAGATGAACTTATAGATTGGCAAGATACATTGAATACTATTTGTTCTTCACTAGAATTCACAGATACCTTTATAAATGGATTTAATCAACAACAAGACGCAGTCATGAAAAACTTCCAACAAATTAGAGCAATAGGTAATCAAATAAGTGATGGAATAATGGATTCTTGGAATAAAAGAAATAAATCATTTGATATTATGAGTCAAAAACAAAGTGATGCAACTCTTGGTTATGAAAGAGTGTATGATACAGAAACTAATGAAGTTTACAAAGCCTATAATGGTTTTACTGATGACTATGATGGCAAAAGATATAAATCTATAACTGATGATATGTATACAGAAAAAATAACTGGTTATATAGAAAAGTAGGTATTATGAAAAATAAAAATAAATTAATTATAATTCTTTTTGTAGTAGTAATTCTTCTTATACTTTTAATAGTACTATTACCAAATAAAAATAATTCTAATAATTCTAACAAATCTAATAATAACAATGATAAAAATAATACTACTATAACTAATAATAGTAAGAGTAAGTTATTAAAATATGTAGTTAAAATGAAAAAGAAAAATATAAACGATTATAAGCAAATTGAAAATTTAAATATTTTAAATACTAATACAAGTTTTCGTAATTATGCGTTTATAAGTGATAATAAAATTTATGTTTTTAATCCAAATAAGTTAGATGATGGAGAATTTGTTTATAAAAAAATATATGATATTTCAAGCGATATTAAAGTTATGAATATTGTTCCTGGGTATGGAGCTGATATTAGTTTTTATGATTATAGTGATAATTTATATACTTTAAATGATGATAACTTAGATAATAAAGTAGTAGATGATTATAGTATGTATGAAAATGCTAGTTATAATAATATTACTAAAAAAGAAAATTATTCTAAGGAATATTTAGGTTCTAAGATTTCTTATAACTTTATGTCAACTTATGCTTATGCTAATGATAATAAACTTTATATGATTATGTATGGAAATGAAAAATATCCAACTTTTAAAGAAATTGATAGTTCTTATAAAGGTGAAAAAATAATTAGAATTTATAATGAAAGAATTGTTAAAACTGATAAATCTTTTTATGAAATAATGAAATATTTTGATACTAATACTAATGAAACTAAGAATATTTTAGTTAAAATTAAATCTTTAACTAAGTATTATGATGAAGTTTTAACTTTTACTTATAAATATGTAATCTTAAAAGATTATACAATTATTCCTATAAATGATGTAATGGAAAATAGAGTAAGAGATTACAATAATGATTACTTTTTAAGTGGATTTAACTATATGAATGAAGTTAGATACGAAGAATAGTTTTTCTTTTTCTAATTTAATGATATAATATATATGATGTTTATGAAAAAATTAATTAAATATATTTTTATTATATTAATAATAGGTTTAGTTCTAGTTGTTGGAATTGATTTATATGTTAAATTAAGTACTAAAAATGATATAAAAAATGAATTAGAAATTAACAATACTTTTGATTGTATTTTAATACTAGGTGCTGGGGTTAGAGAAGGAAAACCTAGCCCACTTTTAAAAGAAAGATTAGACACAGGTATTTCTTTGTATAAAAATAAAAAGGCTCCTAAGATAATTATGTCAGGAGATCATGGCAAAAAAAATTATGATGAAGTTAATGTAATGCGAGAATATGCCATTTCTAAGGGAGTCTTAGAAGAAGATATTTTTATGGATCATGCTGGCTTTTCAACTTATGATAGTATTTACCGAGCAAATTATATCTTTGAGGCTAAAAATATCCTCTTAGTAAGTCAAAGATATCATTTATATAGAGCCTTATATATTTCAAGAAAACTTAATATAAAATCTCTCGGGGTAGATGCTAAAAAAAGCAAAATGGCAGGAGATGATATTAGATCTTTAAGAGAAATACTGGCTAGAAACAAAGACTTTTTCAAAGTAATTGTTAAACCAAAGCCAATTTTTCTAGGTGAAAAAATTCCTTTAAACCAAGATGGAAGAATTACAAATGATAAAACTTCTACCTTAAATTAGGTCATATATTACCACAAGAACAAGATTTTTTCAAGGTCTTGTTTTTTTAGTCATTTTATAGTATTAAGTATTAAGTGATAAAAAATGGATTATTTAAATAATTTAATTCTTTTAGAAAATAAAGAACTAGAAGAAAAAATATTATATTTAGATGAATTTACTAAAAATAAAAACTTTAATTATAACTAAGAATAATACTTTAAAATCTTTAAAATGAATGGAAATAGGAGAACCAATTCTTTTAAAAATAATTGAAAAATTATATACTTCTCCTTATCTTGATAATAGTAATTATTTAGAAATTTTAGGTAAATTAATATTAGAATTTAATGATAAAGGTTTTATAGAAGAGAATTATTTATATCTTATAAAGGAAGAATATGAGGTTAATAGATAAAAAAGAATTATTAAAAACTAATTTAGATAATTCTAATTACTTGAATTCTTTACTTAGTTTATCTTTAAAATATAAAATAATTAATTTATCTACTTATAATTTAATTATCAATAAAATATTATTTCTTCTAAGATATAAATTAGAAAAAATAACTCTTGATACTAGTACAGTTTCCTATACTACTATTTTAAATATTAATAGTTCTAATCTTTATACTTTGGGTTTGTATTTAAAAAAATATGATATTTAAGTCTTAATTTATTAATTAACGAAGATATAATTAATTTATATAAAACTTCTTTTAATTATTTAAATAATTATGTGAATATAACTAAATTACTTTATAATATAGTTTTAAATAATAAAATAAAAACTAATAATTATTTTTATAATACTACTCTTGACTTAGAAATAAAAGCATTTTTCAAAAACTATAATCCTAGTTTTGATAGTTTAAATAAAATAATAACAGTGGACTATATTCTTTTAAAACCTAATACTAATTTAGGTATAACTTTTATTTATAATTATTTAGAAAGTATTAATTTAGAAAATAAGTTTTTAAATCAGTTTAACTTAGATAATTTAAATTTAGATGGTAATTTACCGATTAATCTGGCTTATTCTGTTTTAGAACTTGTAATAATACTTAAATATTTAAAACTTAATATTTATTCTTTAACAACATCAATTGATTTTAGTTCTTTGTATCAGGAAGACGAGTTATTTAAAATATTTTCTAACTTAAAATTAATAGACTTGATGGCTTTAAAGAAATATTATTGTTTAAGCAATTCTTATGTTTTAGATAGTTTAAATAGATTTATTTATAGGAAGAGTATAAAAGAACAAGAGTTAATTAATTCTTATTATAAATATATAAAATTAGCATAAAAAGCACTTGAAAAAGTAAAAAAAACATGATATGATTTTTACATGATAAAAAGAGTTGAGGAAATGATTTATTAATTCGCAACTCAACAAAAAAATTGAAAGGAGTTGATTTTCATGAATAAACTAAATAATTACTTTACAACTAATCAAACTCTAACTTTACAAAACTTTACATGGGGGGGGGGTAGAAATACCCTATAATTCCTTATATATAAAGGAAATTGAGCAAATAAATGATACTTAATAACATGATTAGGTTTACAGTATATCTGTAATTTTTAATCATGTTTTTTTAATAGTTTACATAATACGACTTTATTAGACACAAAAATACTTTATAATAAATAAAAAATGTGTTAAAATAAAATTGTATTAGAATAGAGGGGCAAGAAAGGAAGTAATTATGAAAAATAAAAAATTAATAATAGTATTAAGTGTAATAGCAATCTTAGTATTAACAATAGGAGTATCATTTGCAT
>CAKPFH010000060.1 GCA_934153655.1 uncultured Bacilli bacterium | reverse complement strand
TATAAAAAATTAAAAGTTTTAAAAAAATTAAAACTTTTTTTCTATATCTAAAAAAAGTATGGTATAATGATTAAGAATAGAGGAGGACGTATGTTTAAAGATGGTTATTATAAAACTCATGTAGATGTTCATGATTTTATTAAAAGAAATATTACTCCATATGATGGTGATGAATCATTTTTAGTAGGAGTTTCAAGTAAAACAAAGAAAGTTTTAGAAAAAGTAGAAAATTTATTAAAAGAAGAATTAGAAAAAAAAGTATTAGATATTGATACTATTCATGTATCAGGTATTAATAATTTTGAACCTGGTTATATAGATAAGGAAAACGAGGTAATATTTGGTCTTCAAACGGATAAACCTTTAAAAAGAATAATGAATCCATTTGGGGGCATGCGTATGCTTAAAAATAGCTTAGCTACATATGGTTATAAAATGGATCCTAATATAGAAAAGTATTTTTCAATGTTTACTAAGTCTCATAATGATGGAGTGTATGATGCCTATACTAAAGAAATTAAACTTGCTAAACATGTTGGATTAATTACAGGCCTTCCCGATGCTTATGGAAGAGGAAGAATAATAGGAGACTATAGAAGAGTTGCTTTATATGGAGTCAACTTTTTAATAGAAGAAAAACAAAAAGATTTAGAAAAGATAAAAGTAGAATTAGATGAAAGCATTAGATTAAGAGAAGAAGTAAGTAATCAAATAAAAGCTTTAAATAAAATGAAAGAAATGGCTTTATCATATGGCTTTGATATATCAAAACCTGCTACTAATAGTTTTGAAGCAGTTGAATGGTTATATCTTGCTTATCTTGCAGCTGTTAAAGAAAACAATGGGGCAGCTGAGTCTCTTGGTAGAGTAGATGCTTTTTTAGATATTTACTTTGAACATGATTTACAAAATGGTTTAATAACTGAAGAAGAAGTTCAAGAATTAGTTGATCAATTTGTAATTAAATTAAGATTAATTAGACATTTAAGAACTCCTGAATATGATGAATTATTTTCAGGAGATCCTACTTGGGTAACCTGTAGTATTGGAGGATGTTTTAAAAATAAAAAAAGTATGATAACTAAAACATCATATAGAATTTTACATACTTTAACTAATTTAAATCCAAGTCCTGAACCTAATATGACTGTTTTATGGAGTGAGTATTTACCTGAGAACTTTAAAAGATATGCAGCTAAGATGAGTATTGAAACTGATAGTATTCAATATGAAAATGATGATTTAATGCGACCACTTTATGGTGATGATTATGGAATAGCTTGTTGTGTTTCAGCAATGCGTTTGGGACGTGATATGCAATTTTTTGGAGCAAGATGTAATCTAGCTAAAGCTCTTTTATATAGTATAAATGAAGGAATAGATGAAAGAGAAGGAATAAAAGTATTAGATGGTATTAAAAAATTAGATGATAAATATTTAAACTATCAAAAAGTATTACAAAACTTTGACTTAGTAATTGAAAAAACAGCTAAGATATACGCTGATAGCATGAATATTATTCATTATATGCATGATAAATATGCTTATGAAGCAAGTCAAATGGCTTTACATGATACTAAGGTTAGACGTTTAATGGCTTATGGAGTTGCCGGATTATCAGTTGTTGCTGATAGCTTATCAGCTATTAAATATGCTAAAGTAACACCTATTAGAAATGAAGAAGGAATAGCAATTGATTTTAAAGTTGAAGGAGATTACCCAAAATATGGAAATGATGATGACCGTGTAGATAGTATTGCTAAAATGGTTCTAGAAAAATTATATTTTGAACTTGCAAGACATAAAACTTACCGAAAATCACATCCAACTTTATCAGTTTTAACCATTACCTCAAATGTTGTATATGGTCATAAAACCGGTACTACTCCAGATGGAAGACTTGCCGGAACTCCATTTGCCCCAGGAGCTAACCCAATGCATGGAAGAGATAAAAGTGGAGCTTTAGCAAGTCTTAATAGTGTTGCTAAACTTGATTATAAAAACTGTTGTAGAGATGGAATTAGTAATACTTTCTCAATTGTACCAAAAGCTTTAGGAAACAATAAAGAAGATCAAATAGATAACTTAGTTTCAATTTTAAATGGTTATTTCATGCAAGGAGCTCATCATTTAAATGTAAATGTTTTAACTAGAGAAACTTTAATAGATGCTAAAAATCATCCGGAAAAATACCCACTTTTAACTATTCGGGTATCAGGTTATTCGGTTCGATTTAATCGTTTAACTGATGAACAAAAAGATGAAGTAATTAAAAGAACTTTCCATGAGGCTATGTAAATGGGAAGTGTTTCATCAATTGAAACTATGTCTTGTGTTGATGGACCAGGTATTAGAATAGTAATATTTTTAAATGGTTGTAGAAAAAGATGTTTGTATTGCCATAACCCAGAGATGTTTACAATGCAAAAAGATAATATGACCGAATTAGAACTTGTAAACAAAATAAAACGTTATAAAACTTACTTTGGTAAAAAAGGAGGTGTCACCTTTTCAGGAGGTGAACCTCTTCTTCAAACTAATTTTCTAATAAAAGTTTTAAAAGAATTAAAAAAAGAAAATATAAATGTTGCTATAGAAACCTCAGGTGATTATCTAGGTGATATAGATGAACTTTTAAAATATACAGACATAATAATATTAGATATAAAAGATACCAGAGAAAAAGAATATAAATATTTAACAACTCAAGATATAAGTGTTCAAGAAAACTTTATAAAAATAATTAATAACCATGATTTAAAAGTTCATATAACTCAAGTAATAATACCAGGTATAAATGATAACTTAGATTATATGAGAAGTTTAAAAGAATATTTAAAGAAAATAGAAAACGTAGAAGAAGTAAAATTCTTACCATATCATAGACTAGGAATAGAAAAATATCAAAAGTTAAATATTCCATATAAATTAAATATAGATGATATGTCTATTACTAAATGTAATGACTTATATAAAAAGTTTCAAGAATTAACTTGATAATAAATAAAAAAATAACTTAAATAACAGGAACTTTGTTTCTTGGACATAAGAGAAATAGGGTTTTTATATGATGAAATCAAGTTATAAGGATCTTTTTCTTATCTACTTGAAAAAAATATAGGTTTATTATATACTTTAATTGTAGAAAGAGGTGAATTATGAAAAAAGGTACAGGAGTGTTAATAGGAGTAATAGCTATTATAGTGTTATTAGTTATATTATTAGGATCTAGTTATAACAGTATGGTTAAAGTAAATGAAAATGTTGATAGTAAATATTCAGACATTTCAGTTCAATTAAAAAGAAGAGCTGATTTAATACCTAATTTAATTAATACAGTTAAAGGTTACATGGCTCATGAAGAAAAAATAATTGATAGTATAACTAAAGCTCGTGAGAATTTAGTAAATGCTAAAACTGTTACTGATCAAGCTAGGGCAAATGATGAATTAACAAGTGCTTTAAATTCTTTAAATGTTATAGTAGAAAATTATCCTGATTTAAAATCAAATACTAATTTTATTCAATTACAAGATGAACTTGCAGGTACTGAAAATAGAATAGCTGTTAGTAGACAAGACTATAATAATGCTGTTAAAGAATATAATAGTTTAATTAAAAGTTTTCCTAAAAATATAATAGCTGGAATGTTTGGTTTTACTGATAAAGATTATTTTGAAATAAGTAATACTGATAAAGAGGTACCAAATGTATCGTTTGATTAGGATTAAAAATTATTTAATCCTTCTTCTTTTGTTTATTTGTTTTTCTTCTTTTAATGTTTTTGCTTTAGTAAAACCAACTAATGATTTTTATGTAAATGATTATGCTAATATATTATCAAATGAAACTGAAAAATATATAGTTTCTAAAAGTAGTAAATTAGCAAGTGTTGATGGAACTCAGATAGTAGTTGTAACAGTTAAAAACTTAGAAGGATATTCCTTAGAAGATTATGCTACTAAATTATTTCGAGAGTTTGGAATAGGAGATAAAGATAAAAATAATGGTTTATTACTTTTACTAGCTCTTGAAGAAAGAAAATTTAGAGTTGAAGTAGGATATGGTTTAGAAGGAATATTGCCAGATGGAAAAACAGGAAGATTTCAAGATAAATATATAATTCCTTATTTAAAAGAAGATAAATGGAATGAAGGTATAAAAAATGGTTATGATGCTTTTTATACTGAAATAGTTGAACAAAATAATTTAGATTTAAGTTATAGTAAACCAGTAGAAAAAAATAATTCAGATAGTTTTTCTTATGTTGCAGCTTCTGCTTTTGGTTTAATTGTTGGAGTTCTTACAGGATCTTCTTTACAAGTTAAGTTTTTTAGAAGTAAAAAATCAAGAAAGACTTTAAAAAAGTTTGGTTTTATTTCTACAATAATGGGCTTCTTAGCTTTTGTCTTAATAACAATAATATTTAGTTCCCTAGTTCCACTTGCTTTAATTGAAAGTGAAATAACAGCATTTTTCTTATTCTTTATTGTTGGAATATTTTATGCTTTATTTTCAACTGGTGGAGGCAGATACTATGGAGGAGGCTTTTCATCTTGGGGATCATCTGGTTCATCAGGAGGAGGATTTTCCGGTGGTGGTGGTTCTTCAGGTGGAGGAGGCTCATCACGAGGATTTTAAAAAAAATACTTGCTTAAAAGCAAAAAATATTTTATAATTTAGGTATATTAATAATAGAAAGGCTGTGATTATATATGTATATAAATGGACAAGTATTCATCATGAAAACCCTTATAACACTATATATATATATATATCACAGCAAATTTGTTAATTAAAAATAATAAAAATTATAAAGAAAATTACATGATTAAAATATAGAGAGTATCTATAATTTTAATCATGTTTTTTTTATATTAAAAAAGGAGTTTGTATGTTAGAAAAAGAAATTAATTTAAATAAGAAATTTATTATTATTTTATTATTCTTAACCGTTATTACTTTAGGAATGTATTCATCATATGCATATTATGAAGTATCAGTTATAAAAAACAGTGTTATAGTTTTAAAAACAGCATCAATAGACATAACAACAACAGTAGTAAATCAAGAGAATAATACTTTTACTATACCAAAAGGAAGTAGTATTACTTTAACAGTTAATTTAACAAC
>CAKPFH010000059.1 GCA_934153655.1 uncultured Bacilli bacterium | reverse complement strand
TTAAGCTGAAGATATTCTCCTAATAGTAAATCACAGCCATCACTTAAAAGTATAGCTCCTCTCATCTTTGTTTTTGTTCTATCTAATACTACTTCATTAGTTTGACTATTATATCTATACAATTCTCCGCTATCTTTTAATTCTCTTTCTACACTCAATTCTTCTATCATTTTAGGACTACTAATCGAAGTAACGGAACTTTTTGCATCATTAATATAACCAACTTTAATATAATGTTTACTTCCATTAACATCAATTTCTTTAAGAGTATTAAAGTCCGGTGTAGTAGATTCTGAAGTAACAGAATCAACAAAAGAAGAAGCAATATAATTATCATTATTAATTTCCATAACAAATAATGTTTTAGCATCGCTAAAAGTATTAAGTTCTCTATCTGACATTAAAGAACAAGACAAATATTGTTTACTATACTTATTATCATGATAATTCGCATCACCCTTTACACCCGGTTCAAAATAACTAGCATGAACTAATGTCATAAATTTTTCCCCATTAGTAATATTATCATAACTAGTTAAATCTCTTTCCCATAACTTTATAGAATAGTCTCTACACTTCTCTTCTAACTCAAATAATTCTCTTAAATCTCTTTCAAACTCTAACCCCGCTAATGAAGCATCTTCTTTATATTTACCATGTTTAAAACAATATTCAACATTCTCACTACTAGTTAAATCATTTAATATCTCATTATAAACATCATACATATTAGAATATTTACTTTTAAACTCTTTTAATTTCTTATAAGTTTCAATATAAATATTATTATCTTCTTCCATATCAATAAGCATAACAAGTTCTTTCTCTAACTCTATAATATAACCTCTTACACTAGAATTAATTAAACTATAATCAATAATATAATTAAACTTTCTCATATCTATTCTCCCTTTAAAAAATTCATAACCAAATCTACAAGTACCTCTTTTTCTTTTGGATCAGATTGTGCAATCAGTATAGTAACAGCCACTAAAGTATTATTATCTATAACCATACCCTTTTCATTATATAATAGTCCATAATAATTCAAAAAGTATATAAATAAAGTTGCCGCTATTCTTTTATTACCATCAATAAAAACATGATTCTTAGTAACCAAATATAACAGCCTTTTCTTCTACTGTAGAATATAAATCACTACCATCAAAAGTACTATATATATCATCAATTATTCCTTTTAAACCATTATTTCTCTCTAAAGCAAACAAATCACTATAATTATTAAACCTCAGTGTATTAATAATATTAATACATTCCTCATAAGTAATCTTTTTATTATCTTTTGTACCCTTAGGTTTAGATACTTTCTTATAATCATATTTATCAAGCAAATTTAAAGCATTAGAATATTTATTTATAACTTTTATAATACTTTGTGCTTCATTAGCACTAAGTTCACCATCTATTCTTCCAGCAATATCAAGTAACTTAACAGTTTTCTCTAGATACTCTAACCTTCTATTATTTACAGCATAGCCTTTAATCAAATAATCCTTTATAATTTTATTAGCCCATTTTCTAAATAAAATACCATTTTTACTTTTAACTCTATAACCGACACTAATAATCATATCAAGATTATAGTACTCTATATTTCTAGTAATATTTCGATTTTCCTCTTTTTGAACTGTCGCAAAATTTGCGACAGTTGAATTATCAAGTTCTTCTTTTAAAACATTATCAATATGTTTTCTAATAGATTTAGAATTTCTATCAATATTTTTTTGAGCTGTCGCAAATTTTGCGGATAGTTGAATTATCATGTCCTTCTTTCAAAAACAAGAGGTGATATTTTTTTTATTTTAATATACAAATAACATAAAATTATAAATATTATGCCAAATATAATAACAATTTCAAAAAATAAATAATTAATATTTAAAGACAATAACATAAAATTAATACTCTTTATTTTTAAAATATTATTAATAATACTTACTATTACATTTCCCATAAAGAACGTAATAAAACAAGTAACAAAGTAAATAAAGAAATAAATAACAAATAAATATTTAATAATTCTACTATTAGTATAACCAAGTAATTTATAAAATGATATATCGTCCTTATTTGACATTGTAAAATCTATAATATGAAATATTAAAAATATTACAACCAATATAGAAATAATAATTGTAAATATCAAAGCCAATAAATGTAACACCTTATAAATAGGAGGTATTTGTATAGTTGGAAGTAATATACTATCATAATAATCAGAATAGTTTTCTTCAAACTTTTTAATATCTGTATAACTTTTAAATATAATTTCATAATCATTAGAATTAGCATAATTATTCATAGTTTGAACAAAATCAATTTTATCTATATCATCAATATTATATTTATCTTTTAAAGTAATCACAACAGTTCTATTACTTTCTGTATTTAATATGTCATTTTGTTTTTCAACTATCCCCTTATAAAAACTAACTATCAAAAAGAGAAATAATAAGATTAGTGAAAAAATAATCAAATTATTAATATTACTCTTTTTAAATACAAAACTTTTAAATATTGTTATCATAATCTAAAATTTCCTTTATCTCTAATTTATTAATTGCTGATAAATTTACTTTTGCCGCAAAGTATAAAAATAAACTTACTGAAACAAAAAGAAGTAATTCATATGTAATAGATAATTTTAACTTACAAATAGCAAGTAAATTATATAATAAGTTATCCGTTATTAAATTAAAAATAGTAATTCCTATTAAGTAAACAATAATAGAAGATATAAATCCTACCATAAGAATTAAGAAAAGCTCTGTCATAGTAATACTTACAATATTTTTACTGGTATAACCAAGCATTTTATATAAACTAATATTAGTTTTTTGTTTAATAACAATTTTCTTAATATATGTTATTAGTATTAAAAATATTATTATTAACAATATACATAGAACAGCATAAGAAGTAAAATTAATAGTCTTTATCAAATTAAAATCAAATTCTATTACTCTTTCAACATATTGATATCCTTTTTGAGTTAAATCTTCGATAACTATATCTATATTATCAGGATTATCCACTATAACATGACTAGCAATTTCTTGATTAAAGCTTCCATCCGTTTCACCAGAAAATAGTGCTTCTGATTTTTCAGTCATTTCCATAAGTTCATCATCAAGCATATAACACTCATTACTAGAGGTCATAGATAGAGCATTTGCATAAAGTCCAACTAACTTAACTTTTTTTGTAAATCCATTTAAACTAATATTAACATTTCCATTTACTGATGTAAGAACTGGCTGATAGTATAATATTTCTACGTCTTTATTTAAATAATCATGTAAAGAAATTAATTCACTCTTACTTTTTTTATCACTACTAGCATATTCTATAGGGCAAATAATCTCTCCCTTATTCATTATTTTTCTCCCCTTAACAATTAAAGGTGAAAATTTATCATTTACTGGGATTATTTTGACTGTACCAGACTCGAGGTTATCATTAAATTTAATATCACCATGAATAGCATTATATGAATCGTTATAAGCATATACAATATGTTCAGTACTATTAAGTTCATCAATAGTATCTTTTACATCAGAATCAAATTTCGTAACAAGAAGTTCCCTTCCACTTATATCACCATAAATCATAGTATGCATAAAATCTTTTATATTATATGGTATTTGAATAGCAATAGTAGCTATTAAAAATAAAAGTGTAATAATAACAGAATATATTATAAATTGCTTTTTCTGAGATTTAATATTAATGATTGCCATTAAAAATATGTCTCTAATTTTCATCTAAATCATCACCAACCAATTTACCATCAGTAATTTTATAGATAACATCAGCATATTTTTTAACTTCGTCACTATGCGTTACAACTATTACACCCTTATTATTTTTAACAGTCAAGTCTTTTAAAATATCAAGTACCATTTTTTCATTATTTTTATCCAAATTTCCAGTAGGTTCATCTGCGATAATAAAATCAGGATCATTAACTAATGCTCGTGCTATTGCTACACGTTGTTGTTCTCCTCCCGATAATTCGTTTGGTTTATGATTAATTCTATTTTCTAGGCCTAAAGATTTCAATAAATCTTGTGCTAATATTTTTCTTTTATTTACCTCAATATTTTTATTTATTAACATTGGAACAATTACATTATCACATGCTGTAAGCCTTTCATTCAAAAAAAACTTTTGAAAAACAAATCCAAATTTTTTCATTCTAATATTAGCTTTCTCATCTTCATTTAAATTTTGAGTATCTACATTATCAATCATATATTTACCATCATCAAAAGTATCAACTAGTCCTAATATATTAATTAATGTACTTTTTCCTGAACCACTACATCCGACAATAACATAAAATTTTCCTTTTTCAAAAGTGCAAGTAATTCCATCTAAAGCAATAACATTATCATTATTTTTTATCTCATATTTCTTATAAATATCTTTTAATTTTAACATTTATTTACCTCCATTACAAAGAATAGCGGCCTAAGCCACTATTCTCGACTAACTCCAACTAACTTGACTAAATGTTTGATTTGTTGACTGCATGTTTCCAGCAAAAGAACTATTTTTCATAGTCAATTTGTATTTCATGTTAGCAGTAAAATCGTACGTAACTAAACCAGAATGCCTATAGTATGATGTAGTTAGAGAACGTATAGTTGAACTTCCTATTTTTTTGTTTAATGCTGTATTATATGCTTCAAAAATAACATAAGCATCAGAAGAAACCGAAGTATTTGGTTTAGCACTTCCATAGTTATACTTACCACTTGCATTGTTAATATAATGTAAAACAGCTTGATTTTTATTTAAACTAACATATCCGCCAGTAGCAGTGGAATCAGCATAAACCTTTATACCACCAATCAAAAGTAGACCTATTATTAAAAATATAAAAAGTCCATCCTTAGCACATTTTCTGTACATATTTTTCTCCTTTCTTTAAGATTATAAAATACTCTATCTAAAGCATTTACAATACAATTATAATATATTGTAAAAAATCTCAAAGAAAAACGCTATATTTCTACATTTTTATCAGTCACGAAATTTGAAAGTTAACTATAAGTTATCATATAATAAAATTTTTATTTCAAATGATGTTTTTTCAAATTTTTTTGAACTGTCGCAAATTTTGCGATAGTTGAATTATCTAGTTCTTCATTTAAAGCATTATCGATATACTTTCTAATAGTTTATCAATGTTTTTTGAACTGTTGCAAATTTTGCAACAGTTGAATTATACTGTTTTTTCAGTTGTTGCAAATTTTGCAATGACTGAACCATTCGTAGCTATCTCTCCAAATAATTAAAATCCCCTCTTATTCTCAAAATTAGTAATAATAACCTCTTCTACCTTACCTCTTTTTTTACCATTAGAATTAATACTTCTCTTAGCCTCAATAACATGAAAATGATACCCAGCATATAAC
>CAKPFH010000058.1 GCA_934153655.1 uncultured Bacilli bacterium | reverse complement strand
GAATTTAATTATACAATTTATCATGTAGAAAAAGGTAATGAAAATAATATCTTAGATACAGTAAGAGATAGTGCTAAATATCAAGAAGAAATTAAAGTTAATGAAAAGGAATTTGTTGGATTTACCTATGAATCAAAAGATAAAGAAGTAATTAAAATAGATACAGAAAATAATGTTGCTTATGTATACTATACAAGAAATAAATATAACTATACAGTTGAACATTACTTAGAAACAAAAAATGGTAAGTTTGAAATTGAGAAAACTGAAGTAGTAAAAGATGTAGAATTTGAAACAAATATTACTTATAAAGAATTAGAATTTAATGGTTATAAGTATGATGAGACTTTAACTGAAGCACCTGAAAAGGTTTTAGAAGATAATTTAGTTGTTCGTCTATATTATGTTCTTGAAGATAGTAAAGTTACAGTTCATTATGTTGTTAAAGTAGATGATAATTATATTTCATTTGATAAATATGGACGTGATGAATTAGGTAATAATACAGAAGAATTCAAAGATGTAGATTTACTAGATGAGATTTTAACTGGTAAAATTGGAACTAGCTTTACTACTAAATATCGTGAAGTTAAAAACTATAGCTTTATTGGTATATATAAAGGTAATATCTTAGAAAATTCTAATTTAGAAAAACTAGAAGGAACAAATATAACTGGAGAATTTGATTTTGAAGAACAAGAATATACTTACGTATATGAAGCACCTCGTGGAGGGGATGAAGTACCACCTCAAACAGGATTTGATGGTAGTTTAAGTTATTTAAATTATATTCTATTAGTAGCAGTTATATATGTACTAAAAAAATATTTCGATTTAATAAGTGAGAAATAACAATATAAAAGGACAACTTGGTTTGTCCTTTTTTAAAAAGAATAGGGGGTAACATGAAAAAATATAAATATTTATTATGTATTTTATCTTTTCTTACTTTGCTTAGTTTAATTTTATTAAATAGGTATGAAACTTTAAATGCTTTCAATAATAATTATGTTCTAGAACCAAGTAATACAGAGGTTAAAGAGGAAGAAGTATCTGTTATTAAAGAAAATGAAGTAGAAAAGTTACAAAAAGAATATAATAATGAAGATGTTAAAGGAACACTTGAAATTCTTAATACAGATTATAAAGTACCAGTTGTTCAAGGAAGTGATAATAACTATTATTTAAGACGTTTACCTAATAAAGAATATAATATTATGGGTTCAATTTTTTTGGATTACCGAGTTAATATTAATACTAGTAAAAAATTACTTATTTATGGTCATAATGATAAAAGAATAGAAATGCCTTTTAAAATACTTGAAAATTATTATGATAAATCTTATTTAGATGATCATAAATACGTTATTGTTACAAGTAAAGAAAGAATTAGAACTTATGAAATATTCTCTGTCTTTGTTGAACCGACTGATTATTCATATATGAAAGTAAACTTTGAAGATTCTAGTTATTTAGAACATCTTAATATGTTAAAAAATAAATCTATGTTTAATCTTGATGTAGATTTAAATAATGATACTAATATATTATTGCTTCAAACATGTAGTACGCATAAAGATTATTTAAAATATAAGAAAAAATATTTAATTCTAGCATTTAAAGAAATTAGTAATAAAGGAATAGATGAATAATTTATTCCTTTTTTTACCGGTTGTAATGTCATAAAAAATATGGTATAATCATATACATACAAGGAGAATTTATGAACAAATTTTTAAACAATGTATTTAAGGGATTAGTAATATCCTTAGTAATTATAGTTGCCGGAGGATATTTATCTTTAAAAATAAATCCTACTTCAACTAAAACAACGACTAATAAAATGGTTTTAATTTCAACTAGTTTAGCTTCTTCTTTATTAACAGAAAAAGAAGATAAAATAAATTTAGATGTTGAAGAAAAACCTGAAAGTGAACAAGTAAAAGAAAAAGTAGAAGTTAAAACTGAAACTAAAGAAGAAACTAAAGTTGAGGTTAAAGAAGAAATAAAAGAAGTTGTTAAAGAAGAACCAAAACAAGAAATTATTGAAGAAGTTAAGGAAGAACCTAAACAAGAAGAAATAAAACCTAATGATGTTACCATTAAGGGTGAATATAAACCAAATCTTGCTGTTTTGGAAACTATTGAAGTACTAGAAACTTATGTTGGAAAAATGACAGCTTATGGACCAGATTGCTATGGTTGCACATCAGGAAGAACTGCAAGTGGACAGTATGTAATGGATGGAAATATTTACTATAATGATCCAACATTTGGTAATATTAGAATAGTTGCAGCCGATAAAAGTATTCCTTTTGGAAGTATTATAAGAATATCAGGACTAAGTATTTTTTCTGAACCAATTCTTGCTATTGTTCTTGATCGAGGTGGTATGATTGGCTTTGCTGAGGGTAAACATTCTTACTTTGATCTTTTATATAAAAGTGAAAAAGATGCAGCAAGTTTTGGTAGACCAACTGCAACATTTGAATTATTAAGAAGAGGTTATTAAACTGGAATTATCCAGTTTTTTTAATTTAAAAAACCTTCATACATCTTCCTGTAAACTAAATATAATTTATATAACTTATCATAGTTTTCTAAACTTAACTTATTTCTAGATTCATTAAAAACACTTTCATAATTATTACTTAATAATATTTTATAATCATTCTTTATAGTTTTATAAACATAATCTAATTCATTATCATTTAACCTAATATCATTTTTTAAAGCAAAATAGGTAATACTATTCTTATCTAATTTACTTATATAATTACTTATAATAAAATCTTGCATAAATCACCTAATTAAATATATTCATATTTTTAAAAAAAATACAAACAATAATAAGGGTGAGTTATGCTAAAAAAAATAAATTTTTTAAATATTTTGATGTACTTATCATTTTTTATAATAATTACAAGAATTTATTATTTACAAGTAGTAAAACTAGATTATTATCAAGAAAAACTTTTAAAATTAACGGAAAAAGAAGTAAAAGGAGATGAATTACCAAGAGGAAGAATATATGATACATCTGGTAATATAATTGTTGATAATAGATTAGTACCAGTTATTTATTTTAAAAATAATAATAATTTAACAAATAAAGAATTAATTAGTCTTGCTTATAAAATAAAAGATCATATAGAACTTGATTATTCTAAATTAACTAATTCTTATTTAAAAGATTTTTATTTATTAGAGCATGATAATGAAATTAAAAAAAGAGTTAATAAACTAGATTTAGAAAACTATAAAAAAAGAAAAATAAGTGATAATTCTTTTTATAAAATTAAAAAAGATTTAGTTAGTGATGATGATTTAAATATTTATGATGATAATGATAAAAAAGCAATTTATTTGTATTTTCTTATGAATAATGGTTATTCTTATCAAGATAAAATTATTAAAAAAGATGCAAGTATTGAAGAATTTGCTTATTTTTCAGAGAGTAATACTTATTTATCAGGTTTTAATACTAAGTATATGTATGATAGATATTATCCTTATAATGATACTTTTAAAAGTATCTTAGGAAGTACAGGAAGTATTCCATATGAAAAGAAAAATGAATATTTAGAAAAAGGTTATAGTTTAGATGATACAGTTGGTTTAACTAATTTAGAGTATGTGTATGATACTTATTTAAAAAGTGAAAGAGATACTTATAAATTAGTAAATGGAGAGTATTTTTTAATTAAAGAAGGACATATGGGAAAAGATTTATATTTAACAATTGATATAAAACTACAAGAATATGCTGAAAATGTTTTAAGCGAAGAATTAAGTAAAAGTAAGTCAGGTATTAATACTAAGTACTTTGATAGATCATATTTATCTATTACTAATCCAAATAGTGGAGAAGTATTAGCAATGGTTGGAAAAAGAATAAATTTAGATAAAATAAGTGATTATAGTATAGGAGTTATCACTGATACCATGACACCTGGTTCGGTTGTTAAGGGAGCCAGTATTTTAGTAGGATACAATGAAAATAAATTAAAAATAGGCGAGGTTATGAGGGATGAATGTATTAAAATAAAAGCAACTCCTAAAAAATGTTCTATTTATACCATGGGTTATATCAATGATTTAGAAGCTTTGTATAAAAGTAGTAATGTTTATCAATTTAAAATTGCAATTAGAGTGGGAGGAGGAGTTTATAACTATGATATGCCTTTATATATAAATGATACAGCCTTTGATACATATAGAAATTATTATCATATGTTTGGACTGGGAGTAAAAACAGGAATTGAACTATCGAATGAATCAATTGGTTATATGGGTAAAACTAAAAACGTAGGACTTTTGATGAATCTTTCAATTGGGCAATATGACACATATACTAATTTACAAATAAATCAGTATATGTCAACTCTTTCAACTGGTAAAAGATATGAAATGCACTTACTTAAATATGTAAAGGATAAAGAAACAATAGTTTTAGAATATGAACCTAATATTTTAAATACTCTTGATATTAAAGAAAGTTATCTAAATCGGGTAAGACTTGGTTTAAAAATGGTTATGACAAATGGAACAGGTTATGGGTATGTTAATTTAAATCTAAATCCAAGTGGTAAAACAGGAACAAGTGAAACATTTGTTGATAGCAATTTAGATGGAAAATATGAAACTGAAACTATTTCAACCTCATTTGCAACTTATTTTCCTAGTAATAATCCAAATACTGTAATAGCAATTACTAGTCCTAATATAAGCTATAAAAATAAAACTAGTAGTTATATCTATCCCTTTAATAAATTAGTTATTCAAAGAGTAAGTAATTATTTCCTAAATTAAAAAGACTAAAAAAGCCTTTTTATTTTTTAATAAGTTTTTCCATTTTATCAATTATCTTATGATAAATTACTAACATGTTTTCTTCACTTACAAAGTCATCTATATTAGCAATTGGAAGCCACTTCACACTTGAATTTTCATCTAATTTTTCTTTAATAAAATCATAATCATTTGCTTTAAATAAATAAGTAACATTTAAATGAACATGAGGAGTAATCCATTTATTTCTTTTAAAATGACCTACTACTTCTATTACATCTAAACTAATAATATCATTTGTAATTAATTCTAAGTTAGTTATGCTACTTTCTTCTTCTGCTTCTTTAATGGCAACTTTTAAAGGATCTTTAATCCCATCCATATGTCCACCTAACCAAGCATATGACTTATATATATTATGATAAGCCATCAATACCTTAGTATAATCTTGATTAACAATAAAAGCACTACTAGTAAAATGAGCAAAGTTATTATCTCTTGTTAAAAGATTATCAAAATAACTAAGATATTCTAAGATAACTTCTTTATCTTTTTCTTCTTGCATATTAATTGGTTTATAATTTTCTATTAATTCTTTCATACACATCAAGATAATTATAACTTAATTTATAAAAATAAGATATAGTTTTATATAAAATGACTTGAAAATTTAAAAATTATTTGATATCATTAAAGAGTAATAAGAATAAAAAGTACAAAATAATAAAAAATTAAAAAGGAGTTGATTTTCATGAATAAATTAGATAATTACTTTACAATAAATCAATCTCTAACTTTACAAAACTTTACATGGGGGGGGGGTAGAAATATCTA
>CAKPFH010000057.1 GCA_934153655.1 uncultured Bacilli bacterium | reverse complement strand
CAAAATAAAACTCCATTAACCCTTTAAATATAAGGTATTTGGAGTTTTTTATATTCAACAACTGTCAAAGTCAGGATTATAACATATTTTTTTATTTTTTCTATTTTTTTTAGTTAATATTAATTATTTTACATTTATTTTTACTTTTATTAATTAATTATTTAAAAATTCTTGTAATTCTTTAGTCTTAGGATTTTTAAATATTTCATTAGGCGAACCTTGTTCGATAATTTTTCCATCTTGCATAAAAATAACTCTCGTTGCTAAACTTTTTACAAATTCCATTTCATGAGATACTATTAACATAGTAATACCAGTTTCAGCTACTTCTTGAATTAGACTTTTTACTTCTTTAGTCATTTTAGGATCAAGAGCTGAGGTTGGTTCATCAAACATGATTAAGTTTGGTTCCATAATTAAAGTTCTAATAATTGCTACCCTTTGTTTTTGACCACCTGATAATTCGTCTGGGTAAAAGTTAGCTTTATCTTTTAACTTAATAGAATTTAATAATTCTAAAGCTTTTTGTTTAGCTTCTTCTTCTTTCATTAGTTTTAACTTTGTTGGAGCAAGTATTATATTTTCTAAAACAGTTAAATGAGGAAATAAATTAAAACTTTGAAAAACAAGTCCTAATTTAGTTCTTATTAAATTTATATCAGTTTTCTTTAAATCTTGTCCTTCAAATGTTATATCACCTCTTGTTGGTTTTATTAAATAATTAAGACATTTTAAAAGAGTTGATTTCCCACATCCTGATGGACCAATTATAAATACTTTTTCTCCTTTTTCTATATCAAAATCTATATTTTTTAAAACAGCATGATTAGAAAACTTCATTACTAAATTTTTAACGGTTAATATTTTTTCCAAGTTTAACCTCCATTTTTTTAACTAGTTTAGATAAACCAAGAGTTATGATTAAATAAATAATTGCAACCATGATTAAGGGAAAGAAGTACTCATAAGTACGAGATGCAATTATATCTGATGCCTTGGTTAAATCAACTATTCCGATCATTGAACCAACTGAGGTTTCTTTAACAAGAGTAATAAATTCATTTCCAAGAGCTGGTAAAATATTTTTAATAGCTTGAGGCATGACAATATACCTCATGCATTTAAAATAATTTAAACCAAGAGCAAGTCCTCCTTCTAACTGATCTTTTGGAATTGAATCAATTCCAGCTCTTATAATCTCAGCAACATAGGCTCCTGAATTAATTCCAAAAGCAATGATACCAACAATTAAGATATTAATATCACTTGTTTTAAAAATAACATAATAAATTATCATTAATTGAAGAATTACCGGAGTTCCTCTTATAACGTTTACATATAAACTACCAAGAAAATTTAAAACTTTAAGTCTTTTTGTATTCTCATGATAATTTCTAATAATAGCAATAACAGATCCTATTAATACTCCAATAATAACTGCAAAGAAAGCAATTAATAAAGTATTTAAAAGTCCTTCAAATATATACATATATCTTTTATCATATAAAAATGATTTATAAAAATTATCTATTATCATAACTACTCACTCGTATGGTTTAAAACAAATTCTTCTATCTTTTTATCAGCTATTAAATCACTTAAAACTTTATTAATAGCATTAAGAAGTTCAGTGTTTCCTTTTTTTACAACCATTCCATATTTATCAGTAAATAATTCTTGATCAAGTATTTTTAAACCTTTATTATTTTTTAAAATTTCTCTTGCAGGTAATTCATCCATAATAACTAAGTCTACTTTATCATTTTTTAAATCTTCTATTGCTGCTAAGTATTTCTTTTGTCTAACAATAACAGCATTTTTATAATTTTTAGTTATATAACTATCAGCAACACTTCCAAGTTGAACTGATATCTTTTTGTTATTCAAGTCATCTACTTTATTAACATTATTTTTAACAATTATGACTTGTTTAGAAATACTATAATCAATTGTGAAATCTACTTCTTGACTTCTCTCTTCAGTATAACTAATACCAGCTGCTCCAAAGTCAGCTTTTCCACTTTTAACCTCATTTATAATAGAATCAAATGAAACATCTTTTACAACTAATTCTTTATTTAAATATTTAGCAATTTCTTTGGCAATATCTACATCTACTCCTACAATTTCTCCATTTTCATAATATTCATAAGGAGCAAAACCAGCCTCTGTTACCATAACTAATTGATTTTTATTTTTAGAACACCCTGTAAGTAATAATAAAATTAATAATAAAAATATTTTCTTTCTCATATACACCTTCCTACTATAACAAGTATAGCATCTCTAAAAGAAAAAGTCATCTAGAAAATAAAAAAAAGACACTTATTTTACTAAGTATCAAATTTTAATATTTTTATTTTTAATTATTATTAGTTTTACTTCACACTAGATTTTATTGAATTAAAATAGTTCGTTCCCCTTTATTCCACGAAAAAAGACACCTAAGTGCCTTAATAACTAAAATGGGGTGGAATAAGGGGATCGAACCCTTGCATACCAGAGCCACAATCTGGCGTGTTAACCACTTCACCAATTCCACCAAATACAACTGATATTCTAGCATAACTAGACAAATGCTGTCAACCTTTTTTTGTGTTTTTTCCTAAAATATGTTATTCTTAAATAGAAAAGAGGAATATATGAATATAGGAATAATTGGAACAGGTGCATATGCTACTTCTCTTGCATCTATTTTAGAAGAAAACATTAATAGTAAAAATTTAAATCTAACTATGTGGACAATAAATGAAGATGAATATCAAGAACTATCTTTAAAACACACTAATTCAAGATATTTAGACTATGAATTAAATAAAAATATTAAATTTACTATGGATTTAAATAAATTAGTTTTAGAAAATGATACTTTAATACTAGCAATACCAGCTAAATTTGTTCATTCAACCTTTAAAACTATAAATATCAATATGGAAGATAAAAAAGTTTTAATTGCAACTAAGGGAATTGAACCAGTTACTAATGAACTTATTAGTGATTACTTAAAATTATTTTATAATATAAATAATATAACATATATATCAGGTCCTAGTTTTGCTCATGATATTATAAAAAAACAACCAATTGGTCTTACTATTGCAAGTAAAGATAAAAACAATTTGAATTATTTTAAAGATTTATTTAAAACTAGTTATATTATATTTGATGAAACAGATGATATTATCGGTTGTTCTTTATGTGGAGTTATTAAAAATATCATGGCAATTTTTTCAGGTATTTTAGAAGGAATGCAAATTAATTCTTCTACTAAAGCTAAATTCATGGTTGATGCTTCTAAAGAAATCATGGAAATCATAAAAAAATTAAATGGTAAAGAAGAAACTTTTTATACTTATGCTGGTATAGGAGATTTATTGCTAACAGCAACTAGTGCAGAAAGTAGAAACTTTACATTTGGTCTTTTAATTGGTATGGATAAAGACTTTAAAACTTATTTAGAAAAAACAACAGTTGAAGGTGTTGAAAGTTTAAAAACAACTAAGAAAATTTTAGAAAAAAACAATTTAAAATCTAAGATAATTGATATTTTAGATGATATTGTAAATAATTGTAAAGATAAAAATATAATTTTAGATTTTTTAAAGAAATAATCAAGTAATAATTGATTATTTTTTTATTCGACATTTTTCATGACAATTATTAGTATTAAAAAAAGATTTAAGAAAAAAGAAAAAGCAAGAATAAATCTCACTTTCAAAACTTTTTAATAATTTTCAGCTTTTATTTCAAAATAACTTTGAGGATGTGAACAAACAGGACAAACCAATGGTGCTTTTGTTCCTACAACTATATGACCACAGTTACGACATTTCCAAATTTTAACTTCTCCTGCTTCAAATACTTTATTTTCTTCAATATTACTTAACAATTTACGATATCTTTCTTCATGTTCTTTTTCAATTTTAGCAACACTTTCAAATAGAAAGGCAATGTTATTAAATCCTTCTTCCTTAGCAGTTTTTGCAAATTCTTCATACATGTCAGTCCATTCATAGTTTTCACCTTCAGCTGCACTTAATAGGTTTTCCTTAGTTGAAGGAATATCTCCATCATTTAATAATTTAAACCACATTTTAGCATGTTCTTTTTCATTATTAGCAGTTTCTTCAAAGATTGCTGCAATTTGTTCATAGCCATCTTTTCTAGCCTTAGAAGCAAAATAAGTATATTTATTTCTTGCTTGTGATTCTCCAGCAAAAGCTGTTTGTAAATTTTCATAAGTTTTACTATTTTTAAGTTCCATAATTACCTCCTTAACTTATATCCTTATTATATTAAGAATAAGATAAAATTGCAAGGAAAAGTTACCAATTTAAACAATTATCATATAATACCTTGATTGGAGGATTATGAGAAAAAAAATTGTTACAATACTTGCTTTTTTAATTATTTTTATGCTTGCATGTAGTGTTCTTTTTAATGACAAAGATAAAAATAAAGACTTAGTTAAAGTTAAGATTGCAGAGGTTGCTCATAGTATTTTTTATGCCCCTCAATATGTTGCAATTCATAATAATTATTTTAAGGAAGAAGGACTTGATATTGAATTAATACTTGCAGCAGGTGCCGATAAAGTTACAGCAGCCGTTTTATCAGGAGATGTTGATATTGGTTTTTCTGGATCTGAAGCAACCATTTATGTTTACAATGGAGGAGAAAAAGATTACTTAAAAACATTTGCTCAGTTAACACAAAAAGATGGAAGTTTCATTGTTGCAAGAAAGAAAATTGATAATTTTACTTTAAATGATTTAAAAGGAAAATACATAATTGGTGGAAGAATTGGTGGTATGCCAGAAATGACCCTTGAATATATTTTAACTAAAAATGGTATAAATCCTAATAAGGATTTAACAATTGACACAAGTATTGCTTTCTCTGCTATGCAAGGAGCTTTTATTGGAGGAACAGGAGATTTTGTTAGTCTATTTGAACCAAATGCTACTTTAACTGAAAAAGAAGGATATGGTTATATTGTTGCAAGTTTAGGTAGTCTTGGAGGTAACATTCCTTATACTGCTTATAATGCTAGATTATCTTATCTAGAAAAAAATCCTGAAATAATTAAAAGTTTCAAAAAAGCTATTCAAAGAGGACTTGATTATGTAAATAGTCATAAAAGTGAAGAAATTGCTAAAATAATTAAAGATGAATTTCCAGATACCAAATTAGAAGATTTAATAACAGTAATAAATCGTTATAAAGAAAATGATACTTGGCCAAAAACAACTGAATTTACTGAAGAAAGTTTTAATCACTTACAAGATATTATGATAAATGCTAAACAATTAGATAAAAAAGTTAATTTCAAAGATTTAGTATATTAAAAAGAAGTAAGTTTGTTTTTTACAAATTTACTTCTTTATTAACAATTAATAAGTTCAAGAGATAACAAATATTTTTTCTTTTTTCAATATTTTTTGTGCTATTTATGATAATTTATAAGGATTTTCCATAGTTCCATCACCACTTGCTATTGAAACATTAGAGTTTAAATTGATAACTGGTCTTACACCATATGCTCTATCAACAGAAATCCAATCATATAAAACACCATTCGTTCCCATTCCAAAAATTCTGGCTGTAACGCTATTTCTACCAAAATAAGATGGCGACATAGTATAATAATAAACATTAGCCTCTAAAAAATTATTTAAATTTTTAACTGCATATTTAATACCCGATAAAGCAAGTTCATCAGCCGTTATTAAAGCAATTGGATACGTTAATTTTCCATTACCAATATTTGTTGAGACACTAAATTTATCCATTTTTTCACA
>CAKPFH010000056.1 GCA_934153655.1 uncultured Bacilli bacterium | reverse complement strand
AAATAAGATATTTAAAAATAAAAAAATATCTTTTTAAATTTGATAAAAGTATTACATTATATATGGAAGGAGAAATACTGTGAATGAAGAAGAAAATAGTACTTTATTAGTAGCTAGATATTATGATCCAGATAAAAGAAGAGAATTCTATGCTGAAGGTTTTCGTGAGGAAGGCCGTGAAGAAGGCCTAAAAGAAGGTTTAGAAAAAGGCGAGAAAAAAGGTGAAAAGAAAGGCATTTTTTATATAATATACCCATAAGTATGGACATTTAAACAAGAAGGGATCCTAAAATAAAGACATTATAAGAAGGTATAAAATCCTTTAAAATGTACATATTTAGAAGGGTATTTTAAATTATAATCTTATATTGATATAATTGAAATACCGATATAGGAGAAGAAATGAAGAAATAACTGGATTAACAAAAGAAGAAATTCTAAAACTAAAAGAGGAAAAATAGAATTTCTTCTTTTTTACTAAAATTATCTTTAAAATACTTAAATAACTAAACTTGTATTTTTTCCTAATTGTGATAAAATAATCTTTATTGGGGGGATAATATGAATTTTAAAGTAGCTGTTTTAGAAATACTATTTTCTATTTTATTATTTGTTATCATGCAAATAGTTAAAAATAATAATAAAGAAGAAAGTTTAATTTACTTATTACCAAATATTTATTTAATTATAATAGCATCTATTTTTAAAGAATTAAAAAATTATACTTTTATTATAATAGTTTTATATTTATTAATAGATATTATAAACGAGTATATCATATCAAATAAAGAAACCTTAATTGATGAAAAAACATATTATAAAAATACTTTATTAACATTTTCAATTAGCTTAATTATTTATAATTTTTATTTACTTAAAGTAGATGATGCTTTTGTTGATATGAATCAATTTAAAAACTTTATTTGGGTTTTAATTATTCTTTATTTTTATCAAATTTTAAAAAGAAGTAATAAAAGTACTAAAACTAAGAAAAATAATTATGATTTAAGATTTAAAGAATATGTTATTTTAAACTATGCTAAGTTTAAAAGTAAATATAGTTATTTAATTAAAACTAAAAATAAAGATATAGAAAATATCATTTATAGTATGTTAATTTATGAAAATTATCTTAATTCTGGTCTTAATAAATATGTTAAAAGAATTAAAAATCGTTTTTATAATTTAAATATTTATGGAATTATGCAAGTTAATTCAGATCATTTTATAAGTGATGAAGAAAGTATTGTTATTGTTAAAAATAAAATAGTAAATAAATATAATAAAATAAAAAATAAAGATGATTTTAAAGCTTTATTAATTAAAGAAAAATATAGTGATAAAACAAGTATAGAAGAAATATTTAAAATATTAAAAATAATAGAAGATTTTAATAAATAATTGAGGTTTATATGAATATAGGATTTGATTTAGATGATACTTTAACAGACATTCAAGATGATCTATTTAAATTAGCTGTTGAATATGATAAAAGTTTAAGAGGAAAGGGTATTGTTAATAAAGATAAGATTTTTATTGGAGAAAAATTTGATTGGAGCCAAGAAGAAAGAGATTACTTTTTAAAAAATATAAGACTTAAAGCCGTTTTAAATGCTAGAGTAAGAGATGGAGTAATTGAAACTTTTAAAGAGCTTAAAAGAAAGGGTTATAAAATTATAATTATTACAGCTAGAAGTAACAAATATTATGATGATCCTGATAAAATAACTATTAATTATTTAAATAAAATGGGTATTTTATATGATAAAGTAATTACTAATAGTCTTGATAAATATGAAATTTGTAAAAAAGAAAATATCTCTTATTTTATTGATGATAATCTTGATAATTGTTTAAGTGTATCTAAGTTAAATACTAAAGTATTCTTACTTGATATAGGTTTATATAAAGATCTTAATTATAAAAATATTATTAAAATAGCAAATATTAAAGAAATTTTAAAATATATGAGGTAATTATGCAACGTTATTTTTGTACCAATAAATTAGATAATAAATTTATTTTAAATGAAGAAAACTCTTATCATGCAAAAAAAGTTATGCGAATGAATATAGGTGATAAAGTAGAAATAGTTTATCAAGAAAGTGTTTATCTAGGTGAAGTAAGTAATTTAGATAATTTAGTTGAAATTAGTATAATTTCTAATATTCCTAAATATAATGAATTAGATAAAAGAGTAACTATTTGTCAAAGTTTAGTTAAGGAAGAAAAGATGGATTTAGTTTTACAAAAAGGAGTAGAATTAGGAGCTTATTCTTTTATACCTTTAAAAGTTAGAAATTGTGTTGTTAAAATAGATGATGGTACTAAAAAGGTTATAAGATGGCAAAAAATTGTAAATGATGCAAGTAGACAAGCTAAAAGAAATATTGTTCCTATAGTAAATAAAGTTCATACTCTAGAAGAATTAGTTAAATTAGATTATGATTTAAAAATTCTTTGTACTGTAAATGAATTGTCAATGAGTCTTAAAAAAGTTTTGCAAAATCATAAAAATTGTGATACTATTATTATAGTAATAGGTCCGGAAGGTGGATTTAAAAAAGAAGAAGAAGAGTATTTAATTAAAAATGGTTATATAAGTACCACTCTTTTAGATTTTGTTTTAAGAACTGAAACTGCCGGAATAGTAGCTCTTAGTATGATTAATTATGAAATTGGAAGGTGAAATTTATGAATTTCCTTAGTTTATTTACAGAAAAAGAATTATTGCTTATGGCTTTAGTAGTAGCAGGTTTATTGTTAGTTGTTATAATACTTATGATTTTAGATCTTTTTGATAAAAAGAAAGATTTAATTGAAGAAAAAGAAGATACAAATGAAGAAGTAGCTTTAGATACGAATACTTTAGAAGTAGAAACAAATGTATCTAATATAGATAAAGTAGAAACTATAACTAAACAAGAAGAAAATAAAGTTGAAGAAACTACCTCTTTAGAAAAATTAACACTTGCAGAAATAGAACCAGTAAAAGAAGAAATAGAAGAATTATTACTTGATGATGAACCAGTTATCAAAAAAATAGATGTTCAAGATGAAAATATTTCACCAGTTAAAAAGGCTAAGATTGAATTAGAAAAAATTGAAGAAGAGATAACTAATCAACCAAGTTTAGAAGATACTTTAACTAATTTAGAAACAATTGAAGAAGAAAATGCTATTATTAGTTATCAAGAATTACTTGAAAATACCAATGAACTTACAACAGTTTTAGAAGATGATGGTGATGAACCAATTACTTTAGATGAAGTCTTTAAATTATTTAATGGTTCAACTGATTCTGGTGTTATTGTTAATGAAGCTCTTGATGCTTTACCAATTGAAGAAGCTTATCAAGGAGAATTTAATAGTACTCCTTACTTATCACCTGTAAATGGTTTAGAAAATGAAAGTTTAGCTGAAATACAACTTGAAAATACAGCTAATTTAGAAAAACTAGATAAGGAAATAAGAAAAACTAACCAATTCTTAAATATTTTAAATGAATTAAAGAAGAATCTTGAATGATTATTCTTTTTTTTATATAATATTTATTAGGAGGGTTTATTATGAATAAAAAATATACATTTGATGAAATTATTGCTAGTGCTTATTATGTATTTCGAGATGGTTTAACGTCTACTATTATTGCTAATTATTTAACTAGTATGAAAAAAATTAATATAACATTTACAAGAGAAGAAAGTAAATTAAAAGAATTAAAAAGATTAATTGTTTTTAATGGTTATAGTTATTCTTTAGCTGAAGGTGTTTGTATGCAAGATATAATTTCTTATGTTAATAATAATTTAGTTTTAGTTTTTGAAGAAATAAAAACAGCTAGGGATAATTATTATTCTAATTTAACTAGTAAAGTTAAAAGAAAATAGAGGTAAAAAAATGAAAGTAAAAGCTGTTACTTTAGGTTGCAAAGTAAATACTTATGAATCTGAATATATTTTATCTTGTTTTAAAGATAAAGGTTATGAAATAACAAATGATATTGCTGATATTTATATTGTTAATACTTGTAGTGTTACTAACATGAGTGATGCCAAAAGTAGAAAAGTAATTCATAGATTAGCAAGAGAAAACAAAGATAGTGTAATTGTTGTTATGGGTTGCATGATAGAAGCTAATAAAGATATAAATTTAGATGGCGTAAGTATTATAATTGGTAATAAAGATAAAAATAAAGTAGTTGAACTAGTTGAGGCATATTTAAAAGATAAAGAACAAAAAAGACTATTATATGAAAATTTTGATAGTGCTTTTGAAGATATGTTTATAACTAATATGGAAAGTAGACATCGTGCATTTGTTAAGATTGAAGACGGTTGTGAAAATTTTTGTTCTTATTGTATAATTCCTTATACAAGAGGAAAGGTAAGAAGTAAAAATCCTGATACAGTTATTAAAGAAATTACCACTTTAGTAAAAAATGGTTATAAAGAAGTAGTTTTAACCGGTATTCATACCGGTCATTATGGAAGTGATATAGAAACATCTTTTCCCAAATTATTAAAAAGAATTGTTAAAATCGAAGGACTTGAAAGACTTAGAATTTCTTCAATTGAAATAACTGAATTAAATGATGAATTTTTAAATGTTCTTAAAAATAATCCGGTAATAGTATCACATTTACATATTCCTCTTCAAGCCGGATCTGATAAGATTTTAGCTTCAATGAATAGAAAATATTTAACTCCTTATTTCTTAGATAAAGTTGAAAAAATTCGAGAAATAAGACCAGATATTAGTTTAACAACTGATGTAATTGTTGGTTTTCCAGGAGAGACTGAAGAAGATTTTTTAGATACAATTAATTTTTGCAAAAAAATAAAATTCACGAAAATTCATGTTTTTCCATATTCAAGAAGAAAGGGAACAAAGGCTGATTTGATGGATGAACAAATTCCTGAAAACATTAAAAAAGAAAGAGTTAAAAGATTAATAGATGTTAGTGATGATCTAGAAAAAGAATATTTAGATAGTTTTATTTCTAAAACAGTTTCAGTTTTAATAGAAGAAAACAAGAATGGCTATTCTATTGGTCATACAGGTAATTATTTAAAAGTAAAAATACCAAATGATATTAAAGCAAATGAAATAGTTTCAGTTAAAATAATTAAAAGAGAAAATTTAGAATTAGTAGGTGAATATGAAAAAGATAAATAAACAAAGAAAAGATTATTTAAGTTGGGATGAATATTTTATGGCAATTGCTAAACTTTCATCAATGCGTAGTAAAGATCCATCAACCCAAGTAGGAGCATGTATAGTAAGTTCGGATAATCGTATTTTATCAATTGGTTATAATGGAGCTCCTAATGGTTTTCATGATGAATGTTTTCCTTGGGAAAGAAATGGCGATATGTTAAATACCAAATATGCTTTTGTTTGTCATGGGGAGATGAATGCGATTTTAAATTACCGTGGTTCAAGAAAAGAATTTGAAGGTGCTAAAATCTATGTTGACTTATTCCCATGTCACGAGTGTGCTAAATTAATAATTCAATCAGGAATTAAAGAAGTAATATATTTAAATGATTTATTTAAAGATAAAAATGGAAATTTACTAGAAACAGATAGTGTTAAAGCCAGTAAATTAATGTTTAACGAGTGTGGAGTTAAGTATTACCCAGTTAACATAAAAAACGAGGAAATATTAGTAGAACTTAAAAAAACCAATTAAAATTTATTTGAATAACTTGAAAAAGAAATAAATATTTGCTAAAATTAAATAGTAAAAAATAGAAATGGAGTTGATTAAATGAAATCTAATACTAATTACTTTACAATTAATCAATTCTTTACTTTACAAAACTTTACATGGGGGGGGGGTAGAAAAAACCTATAACTCCTTATTTGTAAAGGAAATTAATATAATAAATGATACCTAACAACATGATTAAGTTTACAGTTTATCTGTAATTTTTAATCGTGTTTTTTTAATTGTCCACATAATACGATTTTATTAGACAAGAAAAATCTTTATAATAAATAAAAAGAGTGTTATAATAAAATTATATTAGAATAGAGGGGCGAAAAAATGAAAAGAGGTTTATATGAAAAATAAAAAAATAATAATAACATTAAGTATAATAGTGGTTTTGATACTTACAATAGGAATAACCTTTGCTGTATTTAATTACAATAAAGTAGGTACTAAAAACTCTAGTTTAGTTGTAGGCGATATCTACATGCATTACAATGAAACAAATGAATTAACAATTGAAAATGCTATGCCACTTGATGGAGCAAGATATCTTCATAATAAAAATATTACCGAAGAAGAAGTAAATAAATGTGTTACCCACTTAACAAGTTTATGGGGAAAAGATCAATTTGGATACAAAAACTTTTGTAATGGAACAGGTACTGATGGGGCTAATACTTTTCAAGATTATTTAGATGGAAATTCTTTTTCAACAGATTCATTAAATTATTTTGAAACTAATAATATAATTAA
>CAKPFH010000055.1 GCA_934153655.1 uncultured Bacilli bacterium | reverse complement strand
ATATTATATAAAACAAGTGTCTTCTGGAACAAGTTATAAAAATTCTTTATGTAATACAAATAATACCACTGAAACAATCAAAAATTGTATTAAAACAACAAGTATTTGGAATTCAGGTTATGTAGGACTACCAAGATACGGAGAAATGTTTGCCAGTCAACAAGGAAATGGTTATAATAGTTCAAGTTATATATTAACACCTTATAGCTCTTCTAGTGTTTGGAGCGTTAGCAGCGACGGTGACAGCGACAACAGCGATCTGTCTAGTAGCCGTGCTGCTCGCCCGTCAATTAATCTAAAATCAAATGTAGTAATAACTGGTGGATCCGGAACTAAAAGTAATCCATTTACGATTGCTCTTAAATAGGTAAGTGTAAAATCACTTGCTTTTTCTTTTAAATTCTTTATAATTAGTATAGAGGTGTAGTATGAATTTAGAATATTTAGTAAAGTTAATTGATGAATATAAGAAGACTTGTGGAATTGTTAATTTTAATTATTATAATGTTGATGATTATAGAAATTTTAATAAATGGCTTTTTGAATTAAAGGCAAGTTCTAATAGTTATCGTCGTTTTATATCTGATAATATTAATGTTAATTTTGATGATGTAATTGAATTTTCAAAGGGTGAAGATGATACAATCACTAATTGTAGAGATTGTAGTGTTTTAGTTACTCCTTATGCAAGTTCAATTAAAAATGTTGGTTCAAGACAGTTATTAACAGGTGATACTTTTGTATCAGATGAAGTTTCTCTTGAATTAAGTAATAATAAAGGAAGAATTATTTTTAAAAGACCATCGGCTTTTTTATTTCAAAATCCAAGTAATAAAGATAATGCTCTTGCTTATACTTTAATTAAACATGATTACCCAGTTGTAATTGGAGTACATGGTTTTATTTATGATCAAGATTTTGAAAATCGAGCTAGTCTTTTAGAAGCAATTCTTGATACTAACCAAGATTTAGAAATTATTGAACATACTGATTTAGAAACTCGAAGTATGGCAGTTTATACTAAAAAATTAATTAAATAAACCCAGAAAAGGGTTTATTTTAGTAATAAATATTTGTATTAGAATAAGGTGGATAATAAGGCATTGGTTGATTAGGTGGAAAATATACAGGAATTGGACCTTGATTATTATAATTTGGTCTTCCTACTAAATACCCTCCAACTCCACCTAGTAAAAATGGTGCTAAAAATCCACCACCTATAAATCTATCTCCATTATTGTAATAGGTTGTAGTTGGATAATTTTTATAATTTTTTTGATAATTATTACTATTTTGTGGTATATTATAACTGGTATACATAAAATACTCCTTTCTCTGTATTTTATGTTAATGGAAGGATTTGTTTATGGAAAGAGTTAAAAAATTAAGTGAAACAATTGTTAATCATAGTTTACAAGTTAAAAAAGGCGATAAGGTTTTAATAACTTATCAATCAAATGAATGTAATTATTTTATTAAAACTTTAATTAAAAAAATATTAGTTCAAGGGGGAATTCCAACAGTTAAATATCTTGATCCTGAGTTTGAAAATATAATTAAAGAAAATTTAAATGATAATATAATTGAAAATAAGAAAAATATTTTTAAATTTGAAGTTGAAGAGTATGACTGTTTTATTCAAATAAGATATACAACAAGTGATTATTATGATAAAAATGTTGATAGAGATTTAAACAATAAATTAAAAGAAGAACTTAGTCCTTTTAAAGATATTGAAATTAATCAAAGAAGATGGGTACTTTTAAATTATCCAAGTTATATAGATGCTTATAAAGCTAAGACTAGTTATGAAAGTTTCTTTAATTTTGCTTTTGATACTATGACAGTTGATTATGACAAGATGCATAGATCAATGTTACCTTTAAAAAAATTAATGGAAAGTACGGATAAAGTAAGAATTACAGCCCCTGGAACGGATATTACTTTTAGTATTAAAGGTCTTCCTGCAATTATTTGTTCAGGTGAAGCTAATATTCCAGATGGGGAAGTGTTTACAGCACCAATTAAAGATAGTGTTAATGGAACTATTACTTATAATACTCCATCTCCCTATAATGGTAATATTTTTCATGATGTTAGTTTAACATTTAAAGATGGAAAAATTATTAAAGCAACTTCCAAAGAAGGTGAAGTTGAAATAAATAAAATATTTGATACTGATGAAGGTAGTAGATATGTAGGAGAATTCTCACTTGGGTTAAATCCTATGATAATGCATCCAATTGGAGACATTTTATATGATGAAAAAATAGCAGGTAGTATTCATTTTACCCCAGGATCAGCTTATAAAGAATGTTATAATGGTAATAATTCTAATATTCACTGGGATATGGTTTTAATTCAAAGAAGTGATTATGGAGGAGGAAATATCTATTTTGATGATAAATTAATTCGTGAAAATGGAGTATTTGTTATTGATGAATTAAAAGACTTAAATTATTAGGTCTTTTTCGTTGTCAAATTAATTGTTTAAAATATTATTTTGTGTTAATATTAAGATGAGGTTTATATGAAGGAATATTTTGATTATGCAACTATGGTTGCAAGTAAAGGGGTTTTAAATAAAGAAGGAGGACCATTTGGAGCAGTTATAGTAAAAAATGGGGAAATAGTAGGAATTGGTAATAATAAAGTATTATTAAAAAATGATCCTACAGCTCATGCTGAAATAACAGCTATTCGTGATGCTTGTAAAAACTTAAATACTTATGACTTAACAGGTTGTATGATTTATTCAACAAGTGAACCATGTCCTATGTGTTTATCAGCTATTATTTGGTCAAATATTAAAGAAGTATATTATGCAACTACTAGATTAGAAGTAGCTAGAATAGGTTTTCGTGATAATTTAATCTATGATTATTTAGAAAATAAAAATAAAGATGTAATTAAAGTTATAAAAATAGAAAATAAAGATTGTAAGGAATTATTAAATAATTATAAAAATACAATTTATTAGGAGGAGTATGGAAAAATTAGGAGTTAAAAAAAATAATACAAATTTATTAAAAACTAATTATGCATCTGCTTTAACTGATTTATATTTCAAACAAATAACTGATAGTCTTGATGTAGATCAAACAGTTAAAATGAAATATACATCACGTCTTAAAGAAGCTAGTTTAGAACTTAGAAATTGTTCTAATTGTTCTTCTTTACTTGCTTGTAAAAATGCTTTAGCAGGATTTATCTTAACCCCTAAAGTTTCTAATAATGCTATTACTTTTTCTTATCAAAAATGTAAATATAAAGAGGAATGTGAAAAAATAAATAAATATAAAAATAATGTTTATTATTTTGAAATGCCTACTTTAATTAAAAATGCTAGTTTTAAAAATATTTATAAAGATGATTTAAAACGTTTAGAAATAATTAAAAAAATTAAATCTTTTTATGATGATTATAGAGAAAATAAAGATTGTAAAGGAATTTATCTAACTGGTAATTTTGGTTCTGGTAAATCTTATTTAATAGCAGCTTTATTTAATGAACTTGCTAAACAAAATTATCAAAGTGCTATTATCTATTTTCCAGAATTTTTAAGAAGTTTAAAAGCAAGTTTTAATACAAGTAGTTTATATGAAGAAAAATTTGATTATATTAAAAAAGTACCACTTTTATTAATAGATGATATAGGAGCTGAAAAGCTAACTGATTGGGCAAGAGATGAAATACTTGGAAGTATTTTACAATATAGAATGGATTTTAATTTAAAAACTTTTTTCACTTCTAACTTAACAATAGATGAACTTGAAAATCATTTACAAGTTACCAATGGTGTAACTGATAAAGTTAAAGCTAGAAGAATAATAGAAAGAATTAAATATTTAAGTTGTGAAATTACTTTAGTAAGTGTTAATAGAAGGAGTTAGAATATGAAAGAAAGCAATATGTTAAGATTAAAAATAATATTAAAAAGCAGTGATTACAATAACTGTCGTATGCATTTAAATCTTGATGATAGTGCTTTCTTTTTATTACTTATTAATATAATAGAAGATGCAGTTATTAACTATAATCCTATAAATAACTATGAATATTTAACTAAAGCTAGTTCTTATTTAAAAATATCATATGAACAACTTAGTAAAAATAAAAAAAGTCATTATCACTCTTTAATAGCAAAACTTAAAAAAATATATAAAAAAGCCATAGGAATGGTTGATTTATATGATCAAGAATACTTTCGTAATACTAGTATTAATTTAGAAGAGATTTTAAGTAGAAAAAAAGAGAAAATAGTTAATAATATAAATGATAATTATTTATATAATTTAGTCTATGAAACAATATTTAATTTTAAAAATTTAGAATACTTAGATATTTTAATTGAAAAAGATCCTAGTATTGTAAATGTTAGCAAAGAAACTCCTATTTTTTTAAATATAATTGATATTTATTTAAAATGTTTAAAAGAAAAAGATAAGAAAAACTCTTCTTATTATTTAAGAGTAATTAATAAAATCCTTGATACCTCTGCATTTGAACTTGATAATCAAATAAGAGAAGATATTCTAGAAACTTTAAGTGATTTTATTAATTATAAAAATGGTTTAACTAAAACTGATTTAGAAGATCTTAAAAATATAATTAGTAAATTAAAAAAACAATATGTTTTAAATAATTATAATATTAATTTAGAAGAATATGAAATGAATAAAGGAGAAATAGATGTTTTAGATCACTTTGAAGATATGCTTGAAAATAGAATTTATTTAAATGATTATATTATAACTATAGATGATATAGATTCAACTGTATTAGATGATGGAATATCAATTGAAAGACTTAAAAATGGAAATATCATGTTTAAAGTTCATATAACTGATCCTTTAGGAATGTATGGATATAATTCTAGTATTATAAATGATGCTAAGTTAAGAACAACAACTATCTATAATATAAATCCACCTAGTCAAATGCTACCAAGTATTTTATCAAGTAATAAGTTATCGCTTTTAAAAAATAAAAAAAGACTTGCTAAAAGTT
The DNA here is from genome assembly GCA_934153655.1 of uncultured Bacilli bacterium. Lineage (GTDB taxonomy): Bacteria > Bacillota_I > Bacilli_A > RF39 > UBA660 > RUG591. Next base: position 1,754 of record CAKPFH010000055.1, on the reverse strand, counting down.
TTTGCTTTGAATTTAATAAAGAATATGGAATAGTTGATTTTAAAGTTTTAAATACTGTTATAAATGTAAGTAAAAGGCATACTTATACTGAAATAAATGATTTATATAAAAAAGGGGGAGCTACTAAAGAAGAAAATGAAATGTTGGGTTTATATGATGAGGTTTTAAAATATTTAAAAAAATTATTTAAAAATGCTAAAATTTATGAAGAATTAAAAAGAGAAAGTATTATTGGTAATAAACAAGGAACATCTTCTTTTTCAGAGAGTTTAATTAGTTATTTAATGATGTTTACAGGTTTTAAAACAGCTGAAATGTTTCATGATTTAGGTTATCCATATGCTTATAGATGTCATAAAATAGATGAGAAATGGCTAATTATTTTAGATGAATATATAAAAAATCCTAAAGATATAAATCAAAAGAAAATGTTAATGGATATAAAATCTAGATTTCCTAAAGCTTTCTATACTAGATTTAATCAAGGACATAAAGGTTTAGATGTATCTTACTATTCTCATATTACCAGTCCTTTAAGAAGATTTTGTGATATTTTAAATTTATTATGTTTAGATACTTGTTATTTTAAAAAGCCAACTGATAGACAAATTTATCAATTAGAAAAAGAAATAGATACTACTTGTGATTATATAAATATGCAAAGTAATTCAATAGATGAGTATTTAAGTAAAATAAAAGTAAAGAAATAAAATAAAAAATTTATTTTTATTGCTTTTACTTGTAATTTTAAAATTATAGTTTATAATTAAATTAAAAGGAGAATTTATGAAAGAAAATAATTTAAAAGTTTTAGTTGTTATTTTAACAATATTAGTACTTTGTTTAGGAGGTTTTATTATCTACGATAAAGTATTTAAAGATAATAATATAGAAAATAAAGATAATGATAATAAGACTGATAATGATAATGATAAAGTTATAGTAGATGATAGTAAAATAGAAATACATAATAGTATTGATTATGATAATTGTAATCTTGATTTAACTAATTCTGTTAATCGTTTTGTTTGCTATAATGAGAAATTATTTTATAATGAGTATGCAAATGGTATAAATGCTAAAGATTTCTTAACTACTTATTTAACTTATTTTTCTTCTAAAAGTGATACTTTAATTCATGAAGAAAAAATAAATGATATTAATTGGAAAAGAAGTATTAGTAAAAATGCTAGTAAAGAATTAATTAATAAATATTTTGGTACTTTAGAAATGCCTAAGTTAGACACAAGTAGTGAAGAATTTGTTTTACAAGAAGATAATGATAACTATTATATAATAGGAAGAAGTATTGGAATGGATAACAAGATTTTAACATTTAAAGCATCTGAAAAAATAGGTGATTATGAATATAAACTTATCTTTAATATAACAGATGGTTATTCTAATAACTTTGGTACTAGAACTATGAAAATTAAATTAAATGGAAATTACTATCAAATAAAAGAAATTAGCTAAGTCTAATTTTTTTTGTAAAATGAGAGTAAATAATATAATAATAAAAACATTTATTCATAAATATATGATACAATATAATTGAAAGTAGAGGTTATATGAATATGATTGAGAATATTTTATCAAATTTAATTTCAAAAATTAACAGTGATACTTTAAAAATAAAAAGTTTGGTTGCCATTAAAAGTGATGGTTATAAAACGGATATAATTAAAAGTTTAAAAGATGATACTTTAAAAGTAAAATATTTAGATGTTATCACAGATGATTTATATAAAAGT
>CAKPFH010000054.1 GCA_934153655.1 uncultured Bacilli bacterium | reverse complement strand
GTTAATTTATAGTATATTCTTATCAAGAAATGCAAAAAGAAGTAGTAGTAAGTACTTTTAATTTAGTGAGAAGATGGTTGGTGAAAATCTTTTTAAAACCTTATGAACGTATCTTTTAGTTTCATCGCTATTAGCGTTATCAAATAAGTGCATAGAAATTCTATGAAGTAAGGTGGTACCACCCTTAAGGGTCCTTATTTTGTAGAATTTTTTTAATTAGGAGGGAATATGTTAAAGGAATTAGAAATTTATTTAGAAAATTTATTAAAAGAACTTGGCTATGAAGAAAAAGTTACAATTCTTGCCAGTAGTAAAAAAGAACTTGGTTGGTATCAATTAAATATTTGTATGGCTCTTGCTAAAAAGTATCATGAAAATCCAGTTTTAGTTGCGAATAAAATAGTTGAGAAGTTAGATTATCGTTTCATATCAGTTAATGTTGCTGGACCTGGTTTTATTAATTTTAAATTAGATGAAAAATATTTACTTGATTATTTAAATTCTGGTTTAACTGATTTTAAAGTGTTTGTACCAAATATTACTAAAAAGAAAGTTGTAATTGACTTTGGTGGTGCTAATGCTGCTAAGGCTTTACATGTAGGACATATGAGATCAGCCAATATTGGAGAGGCTTTAAGACGTCTTGGGGTACTTGTTGGCTATGACATGATAAGTGATGTTCATCTAGGAGATTTGGGTCGTCAAGCCGGAATGCTTTTAAGTGAAATTAAAAAAAGAGGGGAGTACTTAGAATACTTTGATCCTAATTTTAAAGGAGAATATAGAAGTGTTAATTATACTCCAACGGAACTAGGTAAGATGTATGCTAGTGCGAATATTGCTGCTTCTAATGATGAGAAAAGAATGGAAGAAGTAAGAGAAATAACTGCTGAAATTGATAAGGGTAATAAAACTTATTTAAATTTATGGAAACAACTTGTTGCTATTTCTTCAATTTCAATTAAAGAAGTTTATAACGAATTAAATTGTCATTTTGATTTATTTGAAGGAGAACTTGATGCATTTAAAGATATTCCTGCTATGCTTACTAAAGTTAATCCTTATTTATATGAATCAAATGGAGCTATGGTCATGGATGTTAAAGAAGGAAGTGATACTAAAGAAATGCCACCTTTATTAGTTATTAAAAAAGATGGTGCAACTATCTATGCAACTCGTGATTTAGCAACTATTTATTCTCGTGAAGAAAGATTTAATCCTGATGAAATTTGGTATGTTGTTGATAATCGTCAAGCCTTATACTTTGAACAAGTTTTCCGTGCTTCTTATATTGCTAATTTAACTGATGCTAAACTATATCATTTTGGTTTTGGAACTATTAATGGAACTGATGGTAAACCTTATAAAACCAGAGATGGAGGGGTAATGCAATTATCTACTTTAATTGAATTAATTAGTAATTTAATTGAAGAAAAAATGAAACCAGATATAATAGACGATAGATTAAATATCAAAAATAAATTAACAATTGCCACCCTTAAATATGCTGATTTAATGTCTTACCGTGCAACTGATTATATCTTTGATCCAGTTAAATTCTCTTCATTTGATGGTAAAACTGGTCCTTATATCTTATATACCGTTGTTCGTTTAAAATCAATTTTAAATAAATCAGCAAAAAAAGATTATAAAATTCTTAGTATAAATAGTATAGAAGAATTAGATATTTACTTAAAAATAACCGAACTAGAAAGTGTTCTTGAAAGATCAATCCGTGATAAATCTTTAAATTATATAACAGATTTTCTATTTGAACTTGCAAGTTTATTTAATAAATTCTATAACACTTATCATATTCTAAGTGAAACAGATGAAACTAAAAAAGAATCTTTCTTAGGACTTATTACTATTGTTTACAATTGTATACATAATTTATTAAATGTTTTAGCAATAGATGAAGTAGATAGAATGTAATTCGACAAATAAAGACAAAGATATTTTTTAAAATAGAATCGTGATCCTATGAAAAAAATATTTGTCTTTTTTTTAATCTTTTTAATATTTTTAACAGGAGATGCTTTAATAATATCTAATAAATATGTAGAAAATTCTCCTGATTTAGAAATAAGAGGTGTTTATATATCATACTTAGAATATTTAACTTATTTTAAAGATAATTCTTTAGCAATTAATAAAGCTTATATTAATAAAATGTTAGATAATTTACAAAGTATTAATATTAATACCATTTTTTTACATGTATCCCCGTTTTCAGATAGTATTTATAATTCTAAAATATTTCCTTATTCTTATACTTTATCTGGTGTTGAAGGTAAAAATCCTGGTATGGATTATTTAGAATATTTTCTAAAAGAAAGTAAAAAAAGAAAGATAAAAGTTCATGCTTGGATAAATCCTTATCGTATAAGTTTAACAAATGATATAAATTTACTTAGTAAAGATAATCCAGCTTATACACTTTTAAATACCAATAGTGTTAAAATAACTAATAATGGTATTTATTATAACCCAGCATCTTCTTACGTTACTTCTTTAATATTAAAACAAGTCTATGAATTAATTTCTAATTATGATATAGCAGGAATTCATTTTGATGATTATTTCTATCCAGATAATACAATTGATTTAGAAAACTATAATGAATATAAAACTAAGAATAATGTTGATATTTCTTTAAAAGACTATAGACTTAATATTATAAATTCTTTAATTAAAAATGTTTATAAACTAATTAAAGATTATAATTCTAATTTAATATTTAGTATTGCTCCTGATGGTAATATAAATAATAATTATGTTTATCATTTTGCTGATATTAAAACTTGGCTTCTTGATGATAATTATGTTGATTTAATCTTACCTCAAGTTTATTATGGTTTTAATAATCGATATAAACCATTTATAAATACTTTAAATGAATGGCATGATTTAATTAAAAATAATAGTAAAATAGTACCAGTTTTAGCTTTTTATAAAGTAGGTACTTTAGATAATATGGCAGGAACTGGTATAAATGAATGGCTTGATAACTCTTATATAATTAATAGACAAATAAACTATGCTAAAACTTTAGAAAAATATCATGGTTATGTTTTATTTAGATATGATTTTTTATTTAATAAAAATCTTATAAATGAAAAAAGTTTCGAAGAAATAGAAAAACTTAAAAATAATAATTAAAAAATCTAGAAAAAAATTAATTAATGTGTTATTATTAATATAGGTGATCATATGTTAAAATATTTTTATATTCCTGCTGAAGTTTGGTACTATGTTGTTATTCCAATTCTTATTATCTTATTAATCTATTTTGTTTTTAATTTTCTTTATCGTAAGAAAAAAGGAACATATTATTATAATTATGTTGTAGATTATGTTTATAGTACTCTTGGAGTTTTATTTTGTTCTTTACTTTTTTGTTTATTACTAGGTTATAGTATAGCAACTATTCAAATATTAAGTGAAGCTAATGTAATTCAAAATAATATATTAATGTTTATAGTTTTATTAATATTACCAATAATTCCAACTATATTTTTAACTTATGTTTTAAAAATATATATTAAGAATTTAAAAAGAAAAAGAATATTAGATGATGCTTTAGAAGAAAAAGAAAGGGAATTAATAAAAAAATAATTATTAAGACTACTAAAAAGTAGTTTTTTTAATACTTTTATATTAAAATAATAAAAAAACTAAGATCTTTTAAATTTCTTAGTTTTTTACTTACTTTTTAAATAGCTTTATATAATTCTTTTTTAATTTCTTCTAGGTTCTTATACATAATAGTTAAATAATTTTCTCCGTTTTCTCTTTCTTCATCAGTTATATTTTTTAAATTTTTAATATTTAAACTTTCTATTTTGTTTTCTTCAATTATTTTATTAACTTCCTCACTATTTAAAGTATTTTCATAAGTATAAAAATATTTAATAGTTTCATTTCTAATATAACTTTTAAATAAAGCTAAGTTCTTTTCATAATTTTCATTATTACTATCAAGAGAAATAACTTTTAAATTATATTTTTCTAAGAATAAAAGATTATCACTATTAACAACAATGGTATTAAAATTACTATTTTCAATAGAAGTTTTATATTCAGCATCAAGACTTGATAAATTAACTTTTAAATCTAAATAGTTAGCATCTATTTTTTTAAGTAAATAAGTACTAGTTATATATTCACTTAAACCATTTTTTATATTTTGAGCTTGTCTTAAAAGATTAGAAGGGTTTAACCAAAGTTCATCTTTAGTATTTTTATATTCCATTCCAAAAGTAGCATCTATTATTTTAATTTTTTTGTTTTGATTTAATAAGGTAACAGCTATATCAGAATCATTAGTAGAACCCATATAAATAAATAAATCTTTTTTACTATAATCTTTTATTTGTTTATCAGTTAAATTATAGTTATCAATATCAACTCCATCTGGATAAATTGAAACAACTAAAGAATTATCTCCATATAAAGCATTTGTAATATATTCAATTGCATAATTAGTTGTTGCAATATTAATATTTTCCATAGTATCACGTTTAAATAAAGAACAACCACTTAAAGTAAATAATATTAGTAAGAATAAACTTATTTTTTTAATTTTCATATCAACACCTAGTACTATTTTACTATTATTTTAAAATATTAACAAGTTTAAATATACATTTTTTTTAAAAAATGTTATAATCTAAGAAGAAAGGAAGACTTGAAATGGATGAATTCTTTAAAAAATTTAATATAGTACCTAAAAATAGAAAGTTATATGAAACAGCTCTTTCACATTCTTCTTTTGTAAATGAACATAATTTAAAAAGTGATTATGAAAGATTAGAATTTTTAGGAGATGCCGTTTTAGAGCTTGTTGTAAGTGATTATTTATATAATAATTATCAAGAAACTGAAGGAGAAATGACTAAGGTTCGTGCTAGTTATGTTTGTGAAAATGCTAATTATGAATATATGAAAAGTTTGGATCTTATAAAATATATTAAGGTTGGAAATGGTGAGGTTGGAAATATTAAAAAAGCTATTGTTGCTGATATTTTTGAATCAATCATGGCTGTTGTTTATTTAGAAGAAGGTTATTTAAAAGCCAAAGAAGTTATTTTAGAAATAATTGTTCCATTTATTAAAGATCCTAATATCACTTTCTTTAATGATTATAAATCAACTTTACAAGAAGCTTTGCAAACAGAAAAGAAATCTTTCTCATATGAAACAATTCAAGAAGAAGGACCACCTCATGATAAAACTTTTACAGTTGTTGTTAAAATCGATAATGTAATTTATGGAAAGGGGATAGCTAGTAGCAAGAAAGAAGCTGAAAGAGAAGCAGCAAGAGTTGCTTTAACAAAACTAGCCATAATAAAAAATGAAAAATAAGAATAAGGGTTTTACTTTAGTTGAATTATTAGCAGTTATAACAGTTCTTGGTATTTTAACCATGATTGCTGTACCTAATGTATTATCAACTATTAATAATAATAAAAAAAATTCCTTTTTAATGGATGCAAAACGAATGGTTGCCAAAGCAAGTGAATTAATTGCTAGTAATAAAGATGATAGAAATTTAGCTAAAAGTTCAGGAAAAACTTATGCTTTTACAACCTTAAATCAAAAAGATGAATTTCCAAGTGATGCTGATGGGGGATCTTTTGATCTTAATAATACATATGTTAAAGTAACATTTAGTAATAATTCTTTTAAATATTGTATTAAAGTTGTTGGAAGTAAAAGAAGTATAAAAGATAAAACTACTTCAAATTGTATAGATAGTTCTAATTTAACTGGTATAGAAGTAGTAGTTGATAATTAAAATAACAAATTGAAGTTAAAAAAAATTTATTTTTAAAATTTAAAAAATTAAAGAGATGAAATACCAAAATTCATTTCTTTTTTTTCATAAATAAAAGATTTAAGCCTAAGAAAAAAACAAATTTCAAATTTGAGCCAAAAATGTCTACAAAATGTCAATTTACAAAAGTTGACATTAAAGAGAACTTGTAGTAGGATGTAGTTATCAACCGGTTGAAGAAAGGATGTGTATGAAAAAAATAATATTAGGTTTAACGTGTTTTTTAACAATATTTATTAGTCCTTTAGCAGACAAAATAAATATAAATGATAAAGTTTACCAAGTTGCAAATTCAGAGATTTTAAGACTTGAGGGATTAACTTATAATCCTCAAGACAATATTTTAACTCTTGAAAATGCTACTTTAGAAACAATTAAAATAGATGATAATTTAACTATTAAATTAAAAGGTGTTAATAAAATTAATAATATGAAATCACCTGAAGCTATTAAATGTAAAAATCTTAAAATTTATGGTAGTGAAAATGCTACGTTAGAAATAACTAGCGTTAATAGAGGAATAGATGGAAAACAAATTATTGTTAATAATGCAACTATTACTGTTAATTGCGAAGATGTAGGTTTCTTAGCAAGTGATCCAGGTGATTTTATAACCATAAATGGATCTTATTTAACTTTGAATTGTAAATCACAAGGATTTCGAGTTTTTGATGGAGATTTGTATGTAAATAGTTCGACTATCAAAGGAACAGTGGCATATTTAAAAGGAGGCTTTTTTCAAACTTCTTATATCAATTCCAGTGATATTAATTTAACGATAACAAGAAATCCTGGATATATTGGAAGAATTTTCTATATAAATGGAGATTCAAATATCTTTATCTATGATTCAACTACTAATTTACTTACCAAAGGTTATATAATAGATGATAATTTAAAAATGTATTATAGTTTAGATAATCAAAACTATCAAGAAGGAGTAACTACTAAAAAAGTAAGTTATCTAAAAATAAATAATAAAGACAATTTAAATTTAAGAGAAGAAGAAATAAAAGCAAATGAAAAAACTTTGATTGA
>CAKPFH010000053.1 GCA_934153655.1 uncultured Bacilli bacterium | reverse complement strand
AATATAATTACTTCAGTAACAGGGGTAGCAATTCTTGATTATGATGCAACATGTGGATCTGATGTAATAATACCAAGAACGATTAAAGGATATCCAGTTACAGTTATAGGAAATAATAAAACTAGAATAATACAACAATTATTAAATAAAGTTAATAATTATAAATTTAATGATTTAAATAATTATCAAAAAAATATAGATATACAACCTATTGTTTCGTCAATTGCTGGTTCGTTTCAAAATAAAAATTTGACAAGTGTCGAAATTCCAAGTGATGTAATAATAATAGGCGCTAGTTCTTTTTTAGCTAATCAATTAACAAATATAGAAATACCAAATAGTGTAAAAGTAATAGATGAAGGCGCTTTTTCGCACAATCAATTAGCAAGTGTTGACATACCAGATAGTGTAACAACAATAGGTGCTAGTGCTTTTTCAGGCAATCAATTAACGAAGATTTCAATTTCAAATAGTGTAGTAAAAATAAATGATTATGCATTCTTAGATAATCAATTAACAAATATTAATATACCAAATAATGTAATAATAATAGGTGACAGTGCTTTTTCAGGTAATCAATTGACAAGAATTGTAATCCCAAACAACGTAACAACGATAGAAATGAGTGCTTTTTCGTACAATCAATTAACGAGTATTAGCATACCGGATAATGTAACAACAATAGGAAAATTTGCTTTTGAGGGTAATCAATTAGTAAATATAACAATAGGAAATGGCATTCAATATATAGAAGAGCGAGCATTCGAAAAAAATACTTCTAGTAATCCTAATTTATCAAAGATAACAATTAATAAATCTTGTACGGATATTAGGAATATTACAGCTTCTAGCAGAAATGATTCACACTATTACCCATGGTTATCTGGTAGTAGTCCTTATACGGCAACAGGTGTAACCATCTATGGCTCTAACAATGAAGTATGTGATAGTTATTAAAAATATAGAATTTAGTTTAACTAAGTTCTTTTCTTTTTATGAATAAAAGTACTTGCAAATATTGTATCATTTGATACAATATATATTGTGGAGGAGTTTATGATAGAAATTAAAAATGTTAGTAAGACTTATAATGGTAAGAAGTTGGCTCTTGATAAAGTAAGTTTTACAGTTAATGATGGGGAGATTTTTGCTTTTATTGGTCATAATGGGGCTGGTAAAACAACTTTGATTAAATCAATTGTTGGAATACTTGAATTTAATGAAGGAGATATTTTAATAAATGGTAAATCTATTAAAAAAGATCCAATTGCTTGTAAAAAAGAAATTGCATATATTCCAGATAATCCTGATTTATATGAAAATATGAAAGCTATTGATTTTATTAATTTTATTTGTGATATGTATGGAGTTAGTAAAGAAGATAGAAATAAAAATATTAAAAAATATGCTGATATTCTAGAATTAAGTGATAATTTAGGTGATGAAATATCATCTTTCTCTCACGGTATGAAGCAAAAAGTTGCTTTAATTGCAGCTTTATCTCATGATCCTAAAATTTTAATTATGGATGAACCATTTGTTGGCTTAGATCCTAAAGCTGTTTATGATATGAAAAATATTATGAAAAGTATGGTTAAAGAAAATAAAACTATTTTTTATTCAACTCATATATTAGATGTTGCTGAAAAAATATGTGATAGGGTTGCTATTATTAAATCAGGTAAAATTGTTAAAGTAGGTAAAATGAGTGAGATAAAAGGTGATGAATCACTTGAACAAGTATTCTTAGAGTTAGGTGATAAATAATGCAATTACTATCTTTAATTAAAGCTAATTTCAGTGAAGGAATGAGTATTTTTAGAGTAGGAAAGGGTTCTAAACTTAAAAAGATTTTTTTTACTATTATCTTATTTTCTTTAATACTTGTATCATTTGGTTATTATGCTTATGAAATTGCAAGTGTCTTACATCAAGTTAATTTAACTTATATTGTTTTAAGTATAGCACTTACAACAGTTATGGTTACCTCTTTCATAGAAGGTATTTATAAAAGTCAAGGTATATTATTTGAAACTAGTGATAATGACTTATTATTTTCTTTGCCAATTAAAAAATCAACAATATTCTTTGTAAGAATTTTAAAATTATTAGTTTTTCAAATTTTATTTAATACAATGTTTTTACTTCCTTGTATGTTTGTTTATGCTTATTTTGAAACTCCAGGAGTATCTTATTATTTATTATCTTTCTTAATGCTAATAATTACTCCTATTATTCCTACTGTTTTATCATGTCTTGTTGGTTATTTAATAAAGGGCATATCATCTAAATTTAAATCAAAGAAATTAATGCAAACAATTTTTTCTTTAATAATGCTTTTAGTTATTTACTTCTTATCATTTTCAATGAATAATGTTGTTGATAATTTACAAAGTAATGCTTTAAATATTAATAATACTTTAAATAAAATTAATTTTGCTACTAATTATTATATTAATTTAATCAATAAATTTAATTTATTAGATTTTTTAAAACTAATTTTAATTAATTTTGTACCTTTAATTTTATTAATATATCTAGGTTCTATTTATTATTTTAAAATTATTTTTAATTTTAAAGAAACAAAGGTTAAACATACTAAATATAAAGTTCGTGAAATTAAAACTAGCACTCCTTTAAAAGCTTTAGTTAAAAAAGAATTTAATAAATATATAACAACACCTGTTTATATGATTAATACTTTATTTGGAGGAATTCTTCTACTTGTTATGACAATTGCTTTTTGTACTAATACAACAAGTTTAATTGATTTTTTTAATAAAAGTGAGAATACAAACATTACTACCGATATGGTATATAATTATTTACCTAAGATATTCTATGGAATGGTTTTATTTGGAGGTTTTACAACATCTATTACTTCATCTAGTATTTCTATTGAAGGATCTAAAATAAATTTACTTAAAAGTTTACCAGTTGATATTAAAACAATTTTTAAATCAAAAATAATATTTTCTAATTTAGTTTTAATGCCTTTTATCTTTTTAAGTGATTTAATCTTTTTAATTAGTTTTAAAATAAATATATTAGATATAATATTTATTATTCTAGCAAGTATTTTAGTTCCAATTTTAACATCTTTACTAGGATTATATATTAATTTATTAAAACCTAAAATGATATTTAAAAATGAAACTGAAGTTGTTAAACAAAGTATAGCTGTTGTAATATCAGTTTATACAGGAATTTTTCTTTTATCAATATCAATTGGTTTATTATTTATATTTAATACTAATTTAAATTTAGTAGTTATTTTAGAACTTTTGATTTACTTGTTATTAATATTTATGCTAATATATTTATTGAAAAGAAAAGGAGAACAAAAGTTTAAGGAAATAACGGTATGAAAAATTTTTTAAAAAGAAAAAAAATAAATAAAGATGCTTCAAAAATAATTGCTGATATAATTAAAAAGCAAGAAGAAATAGAAAAATTATCTAATGAAGAATTATTAAAATTAGATGATGAAAATGCAGTTGTTGTTAATTTTAATTTAAGAATTAGTGAAAAATGTAAAGATGGAGAGAATTTATCAGTTTTAAATGACTTTGAAAAAGTATTTTATTTAGTATCAGCTTTTGAAACTGGTATTAAAGATGGTGGATTTGAATATTTCTTTTTAGAAGAAAAAGGAAATTATTTTAAAGAAACAATTAATTCTTTAAAAGAAATGAAATTAGATAGAATATTAAGTATTTATGAAAAAGTATTTAAAAAATTTGAAGATGCTAAAACAGATTATGATTTAAGAAAAGAATATTTCGATAAAAAAATAACTGATAGTTTTGAAGAAAAGATATTAAGAGCAGATGAGTTATTTTTAGAATTACCAAATAGTTATTTTGAACATATAAAATATGAATATTTAAAAAATAATGAAGAAAAGTTTAAATAGTATGGTAGATTTAATTAAATTAATAGATGAAGATTGGAATTATCAATTATTATATAAGTGGTGTAGTAAAGAATATATTTATTTAAACTTTGAGCAAAGGAAGTTAAGTTTTCCTGAAATAAAAGAAAAGTATTATAAAAGAACTTTAAGTAATTCTTCTATAAATACTTTTTTAATTAGATATAATAAAGTTAAAATAGGTTTAATACAATATCAAAGTTTTAAAAATGAATATGGTATTTCTAAGGGAATAGAAATTGATATTTTTATTGGAGAAGAAAATTATTTACATAAAGGAATAGGTAGAAAAGCAATTAATTTATTAATTAATAAGTTAAAAAATGAAAATCATGTATTTGTGATGATCCCTTTAAAAGTGAATGTAAAGGCTATTAATTGTTATTTAAAAATTGGTTTTAAACTAGAAAAAGAATTAATCATGAATGATACAATTGGTAATAAGCAAATTTATTTATTGATGAAGAAAATAGTTGAATAAAATAGTTAAGATATTTAAGTGTTCATATTATATCATAGGAGGTAATATGGATATAAATGATAATTTTATGCGACCTAAAAGACCTTGTCCAATTGTATTTCAAAGTTTAGGTGCAACTGGACCTACCGGACCTACTGGCCCAGCAGGATCTGGTGGTAATATAACTCTTACAATAGGAACTGTTACAACAGGAGAACCTGGAAGTCAAGCAGCAGCGTCTATTACAGGAACAAGTCCTAATTTTCTTTTAAATTTGACTATTCCAGTAGGTCCAACTGGTCCAACAGGAACAATTGGAGAAATCGGAGCGACAGGCCCAACTGGTCCAACAGGAGCAACTGGAGAAATAGGTCCAACCGGTCTAACAGGAGCAACTGGAGAAATAGGTCCAACCGGTCCAACAGGAGCAACTGGTGAAATAGGTCCAACCGGTCTAACAGGAGCAACTGGTGAAATAGGTCCAACCGGTCCAACAGGAGCAACTGGTGAAATAGGTCCAACTGGTCCAACAGGAGCAACTGGTGAAATAGGTCCAACCGGTCCAACAGGAGCAACTGGTGAAATAGGTCCAACAGGTCCAACTGGAGCAACTGGTGAAATAGGTCCAACTGGTCCAACAGGAACAACTGGAGAAACCGGAGCAACAGGTCCAACCGGTCCAGCAGGAGCAACTGGTGAAATAGGTCCAACAGGTCCAGCAGGAACAACTGGAGAAACCGGAGCAACAGGTCCAACCGGTCCAGCAGGAGCAACTGGTGAAATAGGTCCAACTGGTCCAACCGGAACAGCTGGTGAAATAGGTCCAACTGGTCCAACAGGAACAACTGGAGAAACCGGAGCAACAGGTCCAACCGGTCCAGCAGGAGCAACTGGTGAAATAGGTCCAACAGGTCCAACCGGAGCAACTGGTGAAATAGGTCCAACTGGTCCAACCGGAGCAACTGGAGAAATAGGTCCAACAGGTCCAACAGGACCAACTGGTGAAATAGGTCCAACAGGCCCAACCGGTCCTACCGGAGCAAGTGCTTAAAAAAGAGTAAGGTTTTTCTTACTCTTTTACTATGGGATAAAAATTAATAATAGCATTCATTAATTTTTCATGTTTAATTACAAAATGAATAACAGGATTATTACTTTTAGAAACAATAACATAGTTATTAGTTAAAATAGTTATATTAATATTTTTAAAAACTTTATTATTACTAATATTTAAAAAATAATTTTTATTTTTTTTAGCATACTCCTTAGTACTTTTTAAATGTTTACTAAATTCAGTTTTAGTATAATAAATTTTTTTCTCATAGAAAATATTTTCTAAGGCTAAATAAGAATTATCAAATTCATAACAATTATCAATTATAATATTATTTTCTAAAATTAAATTAATATTATTTTCTTCTTCTTTTTTATATTCTAAGATTTTATTTATTTCTTCATCACTTAAATTATTTCTTTTTAAAATACTTAATAATAAATTATTTTCAATGGTAAAAATAGGTAAACTAGTTAAATATCTTTCTCTTTTTTCTTTAATATTTAAACTATTATTTAAAAAGCTTTTAAAGGAATTAGTACTTGAATTATTATAAATTTCCATTAATGGTAAGGCTTTTTTAAATAAATTATTAGTTTTTTCTTGATAATAATTTATTTCTTTTAAATTGGTAGTTAAATAGTATTTACCTTTCTCATGATGACCTTTAATGGCTTCTCCAGTTAAACTAATTGGATATTTAAAATAATTTAAGTGTTCAAATACATTGTCTTTATAATCTTTTAAATAAAAAGGGGTAATTAAACCAGTCATATAAAGAGGTATCCAACTTTCAAGACCTAAAATCATTTCTTTAAACGGTCTATCTAAATTATGAATAATATTAATATGTATTCCTTTTTTTAAGCAAAAAGCAATTCCAAGCATCCATTTTTTACCAAATTCTATATCACTTGCCATATCTTCCATTTTCATATCACTCATCATATAAATATCACTTTTATTTTTACTTAAAACAGCTGCTTTAAAAAAATCAATCTCAGCTATTTTCATTTCTTCTAAACCATAATAATTTTTATTTTTAACATGATATATTAATAAGTTTGGTACTTTTAATTCATCAAATTTAATTACTTTTATATAATCATTTAAATCAAAGTTATCAAGATTAATTAAAAAATCACTTATATAATTATTAGATTTATTATTAAGTAAATAATCTTTTACTAATTTTTCTAAATCTATAAAATTCTCTTGGTTAAAAAATTCTTTTAAAGTATTTAAATCAGTTTCACTTGTATATTTAATTTTTATATAATTAGATATTTTATTTATAAAAGTTAAAGGTTCACTTGGTTTAATTTTATTATATCTAACTCTTGATATATAAGAAGAATCAAAACTAATATACTTTGACATATCTTTTAAATTAATATTTAAACCATTTATTAATTCATTTAAATTATTACTTAATGTGTTATAATCAAATTCATCTTTATTAAGAGATTTTCTTAAATTAGTTTCTATTTCTTTATTATCTAAAATATTATTATTTTCTTGATTAAGAATAATAAGTGAGTTTATTAAACTATTTAATTGACTACTATTTGGTTTAGGTATTCTTGTTCCATTTCTATATCTACTAATAACTGATTTATTAATATTTGTTATATTTGCTAATTTAGTAGTTGTACAATTTAGCTTTTCTAAATAAGAATTTAAATAATCTTTAAACATAATATCACCAA
>CAKPFH010000052.1 GCA_934153655.1 uncultured Bacilli bacterium | reverse complement strand
TCTTTGACATTTTTACTTGTAAATCTTTTTGAAATTGGGTATAATTGAAATGTTTGGATAATACTTCGGTATTATTTTATTTAAGTTTTAAGGAGTGATTTTATGGCATATGATGAGAGTTCTATTAAGATTCTTGAAGGATTAGAAGCAGTTCGTAAAAGACCTGGTATGTACATTGGTTCTACTGATAAAAGAGGAATGCATCATTTGGTTTGGGAAATTGTTGATAATTCGATTGATGAGATTATAAATGGTTATGGTAATAGAATAATTATTACTATTAATAAAGATAAAAGTATTACGGTTGAAGATTTTGGTCGTGGAGTTCCTGTTGGAATGCATGCAAGTGGTAAGTCAACTCCAGAAGTTATTTATACAGTGCTTCATGCTGGTGGTAAGTTTGAAGAGTCTGGTTATAAAGTATCGGGTGGCTTGCATGGTGTTGGAGCCTCTGTTGTAAACGCTTTATCAAGTTTTATGGAAGTAACAATTCATCGTGATAAATTTGAATATTTTATTCGCTTTGAGAATGGTGGTAAGGTAGTTGTTCCTTTAAAGAAAATTGGACCATGTACAAAAACTGGTACTAAGGTTAGATTTTTACCGGATGCTTCTATTTTTAAAAATTGTAATTTTTCTTTTACAACTATTTGTGAAAGAATGCAAGAGTCTGCTTTTCTTTTAAAAGGTTTAACTATTGATGTTTTTGATATGGAAGATGGGAGAGAAGCACATTTTTGTTATCAAGAAGGAATTAAAGAATTTGTTAAATATTTAAATGAAGATAAAAATCCTTTACATAATGTGGTGTATTTTGAAGGTGATAAGGATAAAATGCATATTCAAGTTGCTTTTCAATACACAGATAGTTATAATGAAACGATTGAATCTTTTGTAAATAATGTTAAAACAACTGATGGAGGATCACATGAAGTGGGATTTAAAACGGCTTTAACTAAGGTTTTTAATGATTATGCTAGAAAAAATAATTATTTAAAAGCCAAGGATAAGAATTTAGAAGGATCAGATACTAGGGAAGGAATAACAGCCATCATTAGTTTACAAATACCTGAGGTTTTATTACAATTTGAAGGTCAAACTAAGGGAAAACTTGGTACTCCTCAAGCTCGTCCTGCCGTTGAATCCTTGGTAACTGAAAAACTTCAATTCTTTTTAGAAGAAAATAAACAAATTGCAACTTCAATTATGGATAAAATGGTTCGTAGTAAAGTAGCAAGAGAAGCAGCAAGAAAAGCTAGAGATGAAGCCAGAAATGGGAAAACTAAAGATAAAAAAGAAAAACTTTTAAGTGGAAAACTTGCTCCCGCCGGAACAAAGAATCCCAAGAAAAATGAACTTTATTTAGTTGAAGGGGATTCTGCTGGGGGATCTGCTAAAAGTGGTAGAGATAGAACATTTCAAGCAATTTTACCTTTACGTGGTAAGGTTTTAAATACTGAAAAAACTAGAATGGAAGAATTATTTAAAAATGAAGAGATTAATACTATAATTCATACAATTGGGGCTGGAGTTGGCTCTGATTTTGATGTTAATGATTCTAATTATGATAAAGTAATTATTATGACCGATGCTGATGATGATGGAGCTCATATTCAAATTCTTTTATTAACTTTTTTCTATCGTTATATGAAACCTTTAATTGAAGAAGGTAAACTTTATATTGCTTGTCCGCCTTTATATAAAATAGGTTATGGTAAAAAAGAGTATTATGCTTGGAGTGATAGTGAAAAACAAGAAATTATGAATTCGGAAAAAGGTAAGCCTACTCTAAGTCAAAGATATAAAGGATTAGGTGAAATGAATGCTATTCAATTATGGGAAACAACCATGAACCCAGATACTCGTACTTTAATTAGAGTAACAATAACTGATGCTTTACTTGCTGAAAAAAGAGTAAGTGTTTTAATGGGTGATAAAGTTGAACCTCGTAAAGAATGGATTGAAGAAAATATTGAATTCTCTTTGGAAGATGATTATGTAGTTGGGAAGTGATTAGATGAACGAATTAATTAAGAAAATATATGATACAACACTTGAAGACATCATGGAAGATAGGTTTTCTAGATATGCTAAATCAATTATTCAAGATAGAGCAATCCCTGATGTAAGAGATGGTTTAAAACCAGTTCAAAGAAGAATTTTATATGGAATGTACGAGTCTGGTTATACACCTGATAAGCCATTTAAAAAAAGTGCTAGAATTGTAGGGGACGTTATGGGTAAATATCACCCTCATGGAGATTCTAGTATTTATGATGCTATGGTTAGAATGAGTCAGTGGTGGAAACAAAATACGCCTTATGTTGAAATGCAAGGAAACAATGGTTCTATGGATGGGGACTCAGCTGCAGCTATGCGTTATACGGAAGCTCGTCTTTCTAAAATTAGTTTAGAACTTTTGAAAGACATTGATAAAAACACGATTACTTGGGCTCCTAACTTTGATGATTCTTTAAAAGAACCAACGGTTTTACCAGCTAAGTTTCCTAATCTTTTAGTAAATGGTTCAACTGGTATTAGTGCAGGTTATGCAACTAATATTCCTCCTCACAATTTAGGTGAAGTAATTGATGCAACTATTAAAAGAATTGATAGTCCAAATTGTCATGAAGATACAATTTTAGATATTATCAAAGGACCTGATTTTCCAACCGGAGGAATAGTTGAAGGAAGAGATGGTATAAGAGAAGCCTTATTAACAGGACGTGGTAAGGTTGTTATTCGTAGTAAAGTTGATTATGTTAAAGAAAAAGGTAAAGAACAATTAATTGTCAGAGAAATACCATATGACGTGAATAAAGCCATGCTTGTTAAAAGAATGAGTGAACTTACTCTTGATAAAAAAATTGATGGTGTTTTAGAAATAAGGGACGAGTCTGATCGTCATGAACCAGTTCGTATTGTAATTGACTTAAAAAAAGATGCAAATAAAGAACTTATTTTAAATTATTTTTATAAAAATAGTGATTTACAAATAAACTATAACTATAACATGGTGGCAATTTCTAATCGTACTCCTATGACTCTTGGAGTTATTCAAATAATAGATGCTTACATTAATCATCTAGAAGAAGTTATTACTAAACGAACTGAGTTTGATCTTAAAACAGCCATGAAAAGAATGCATATAGTTGAGGGTATGATAAAATGTATTTCTATTCTTGATAAAGTAATTAAAACAATCAGGGCAAGTAAAAATAAACCTGATGCTATTAATAACTTAGTTCTTGAATATGATTTTTCAGAAGATCAGGCAACTTATATTGTTAATTTACAATTATATCGTTTAACTAATTCTGATATTGAAGACTTTAAAAATGAATATTTAAATTTAAAGAAAATAATAGATGGTCTTAACTTAATTTTATCAGATGATTCTAAACTTCGTAGTGTTATGAAAGAAGAATTAAGAAAAATTAAAAAAGAATATGCAGTTGATCGTAAAACGGAAATTAAAGATGAAGTATTAGATATTTCAATTGATGAAAAAGCTATGATTCCAAAAGAAGATGTTATAGTATCTCTTACAAGAGATGGTTATATTAAACGTTCTAGTATTAGATCATATACATCAACTGATATGGTTCCTGTTTTAAAAGATAATGATTACTTACTTGGTTTATATGAAGCCAATACTATGGATACTTTATTAGTATTTACTAGCCTTGGTAATTTCTTATTTATTCCAATTTATACAATTTTTGATATGAAATTCAAAGATATTGGTAAACATATAAGTAATTTAATTACTTTAGCTGAAGGTGAAGAAATAATAAGTTCTTATAAAATAACTGATTTTAATCAAGATTTAGATATTACTTTAGCTACTAAAAATGGTATGATTAAAAGAACTAAGTTAAATGAATTTAAACTACTACGTTATAATAAACCGGTTAACTGTATGAAATTAAAAGATAATGATATCTTAATTTCAGCCTTTATTTCTAGATATCAAAACATCTTTGTAGCAACCGATACAGGATACGGATTATGGTATGATATTTCAGAAATACCACTTGTTGGTTTAAGAACTAGTGGAGTTAAATCAATTAACTTAAAACTAAATGAAAAAGTAGTATCAGTTAATAACTTTGATACAGTTGATTACATATCTTTAATAACCGATAAAAATACTGGTAAAAGAATCAAAATAACTGAATTTGAAAAATCAGGTAGAGCAAGACGAGGACTTATGATCATAAAAGAAATTAAAAGTAATCCATATCATGTTTTAAAAACTTTTGCTGAACCTGTTAACTCTTATTTAATCTTAAGAAGTGATGAAAATAAAACTATCAAACTAACGGAACTTCCTATTTTAGATAGATATTCAACCGGTAGCTTAATTACTAAAGATAAAATATATGATGTTAATACTTTAGTATCTTTAACTAAAAAAGAAGAAGAAATAGATGTTAATATAAAAAATACTCCTTTAGTAAAACCTAAAATAACTCTTAAAGAAATAGATGAAAGATTATTAACAATCGATGATTTCTTGTAAAATATTAAGTAAATAAGTATTTAAATTTATTTACTTTTTTTGTATAATAATCTCATGGAAGAACTTATTAATAAATATTTAAATCAAGAATTACCTAAAGAATTAAAAACTAATTTAGAAAACAATTATCTTTTCATGCTTACTTTAATTAAAACTACTAATAATTATAAATATTATTTTAAAATATCAGATTCTTTAAAATTAAATTATAATTTTCTTAAAGAAATAATTTATCTTTTTCAAACTAATAAAATATTTATCTTTTATATAAGTGATATTTATTTAAAAAATACCAATGATTTTACTAATTATTTAGAACTTTTAATTATTTTAACTAATATAATAAAAGTACCAAGTACTTTAGAAGAAGAGGAATATTTTCAAGAATTAGATAATTTAATAACAGATATTTTTATTAATTTAAATAATTATTTAAGAGATGAATTTGATAATAGTTTAGGTTTTATTTATCTATTTGATAAGTTTAATACCAAGAGAATTATTTTAAATTATTTAGTTTTAAAATTAATAGATAAAATATTTTATAATAACTATGAATATGAATTTTCTAGTATTTTAACTAAGTATCAAGAAAGTAATTTAAAAATAAATGATTTTTTAATTAAATTTATTAGTAAATATGATTATGATTTAGCTTTTTATATAAGTTGTAATTTAGATTTATTAACAACTTTAAAAGTTAAATTTAAAGTTATGCCTGATGAGAAAATATTAAAGTTTGAAAAAAATGATAAAGTCTAAGATAAAAAGTTTTTAGAATAGAAAAGGTAAGAATTAAGATATTTAAAATTAAATGATAGACTTAATAAGTAATAACTTTATTAATTAAAAAAATAAAAATTCAAAAGTAATAGACTTTACTAATTAAACATGCTAAAATGTAGTTGTATTCTGAATTTAATAGTACATAATATATATAGAAAGGATAATATGAAAAAAAAGGTTAAGGTTAAGAGTTTTGTTATTTTAATAGTAGTTTTATTATTAATTGGCAGTGGTATTTATTTATTTTTTAAACAAGATAAGATAAGTCTTGGTATTAAAAAAGAAAATGGTTATTTAGCAAGTTCTACTAATACAGTTAATTTATATGAATATAAAAAAGAAGATAACAAGGAAAGTTTAAATAGTAGTTTAGAAGTAGTAAGAGGGGAAAAAGTTGTATGTTATAAAGATTCTAAGCTTGTATATGAAGATAAAAATTATGTAAAAATAAAATATAAAGATAAAGATTATTATGTTTTAGAAGAATTACTGGTAAAAAAGTATGAAGATGTTGTTTTAGAAGATACTTTATATGTTAGAACTTCTTATAATTTATTAAAAGATTTAAATGGTAATTTACTTGATTTAGTAAAAAAAGGTAGTAGTGTTGAAATAACTGGTTTTAATAAATTATTAAGTGATGGTTCTGTTGATTTATATAAAGTTAAAGTAGGAGAGAGTACTGGTTATTTTTATAGTAAATATTTATTGGCTTCTGAAGAAGAGGCTAAGAAAAATTATGATCCTGAAGGTATTAGTAAAATTCATGAGGCTAAACTTGATAAATTAGGAGGAGGAAACGGAGGTAGTCTTGATTATTACCCAGTTGAAAAACCAACTTTTACTGATAATAAGATGCCAGAACAGGTATATGCTTTATATATAAATGGATCAAGGGGGATAAAAAATAATATTCAAGCTTATATTGATTATGCCAAAACAACTAAGATTAATGCTTTTGTTGTTGATATTAAAGATAACTGTGTTCCAGCTTATAAAAGTAGTGTTTATGAAACATATTCACCTACTAATTATAAATATGCTACTAATAGTATTGAAGATTATAAATATGCAATTAATTTATTAAAAGAAAATGGTTTTTATGTAATTGGTCGGATTACTACTTTTAAAGATGATTATTATGCTCTTGATAATAAAGAAAATGCTATTAGTAAAACCGATGGATCACTTCTTAAACATGGAGGATCGTATTGGCCAACTCCTTATTCAAGAAGAGTTTGGGAGTTTACAATTAATCTTGCTAAAGATGCGGTTAAATTATTTGGTTTTAATGAAATTCAATTTGACTATGTAAGATTTCCTGATCGTATTAGTTCTATTAAAAATATAGATTTTCATAATACCTATGAAGAAACCAAAGCCGAAGCTATTCAAAGATTTTTAATGTATGCAACTAATGAATTACATGAAATGAATGTTTATGTTTCAGCCGATGTATTTGGAGAATCTTCTTGGGGTTATGTTACAGCTTATGGACAGTACTGGCCTGCTATGTCTAATGTTGTAGATGCAATTAGCGCTATGCCATATGTTGATCATTTTGATAAAAATCCTACTTATTGGAATAATCCTTATCAAACAATGTTAAACTGGGGAAGAACTGCAGCTTTAAGACAAACTGAGATTAAAACTCCAGCTATAGCTCGTACCTGGATTACTGCATATGATACCCCTTACTGGAAACCAACTGTAGTCTATGACGGTGAAAAATTAACTGAACAAATAAAAGGGTTGTATGATGCCGGACTTAAGGGTGGTTATATGACTTGGAATAGTGGTTCTAACCTTACTAAATATAAATCACAATTCTCTGCTTTTAATAAAATTTATGAAT
>CAKPFH010000051.1 GCA_934153655.1 uncultured Bacilli bacterium | reverse complement strand
ATAATTGATGAAAAACAAAATATCAAAGATATAGAAAACTTATTATTTGAATATTGATTTATATTTTGTCAAGGAATAAATCTATTAGATGGACAAGTTGAACTTATTTTGAGAGCATTAGAATTATATGGTTATAATCTTGAATATATGCTTAACAGTAATGATGCTACAGATGAGCAAAAACAAGAGAAAATATCAATGTTAAAGTATACTTATGAACAAGTTTTAGCATCACAAGCTGAACAAGTTGATACAAAAGCTAATAATATTGATAATTTAAGTAGTTTGGGCAAGTTATTAAGTAATAATTTTGTTCAAACACAGCAAAAGAATAACTTAAAAGCTATATAGTATTTTTTCATGTATACAAAGAAATAAGTAGGGAATAGGGGAATAGGCTATTTTTAGAAATGTATAAAAAGTATAAAAAAGAAATTTAAAATATTAAAATAAATTTTAAAACAGAAAAATAAATACATAAAAAGTTTATTCTATATAAAATATAGAATAAAGATTTCTTAAAAGTAAAAAAATAAATTTAAAATTTAAAGTAAAAAAATTTAGTAATTAAGATTTAGAAATTTTAGAATTTAAAATTTTGTGTAAAGTTAAATTTTTCATATAATTTTTTATTAACGAACATTTGTTAATAATGCTTGTAAATAATTTTACATTATAATTTAATAAAATAATTTAATAAATTTTTTTATAAATATTATATAATTTTAGATTACAAATCCATAATATAATTTTATAATTATAAAGCGCTAAAATCGATTTTAAGACATTTTTATATTTAATTAAACAAGTTATATGTTTATGATTAGATATGTCAATTTATAAATTTAGTGTTTATTGTATAATTTTAGTAGAAATGCTGAATTTTCAGGCATTTATTAAAAAATGCTCTAAAAAGGCTAAAAAGACGACGCGCGAGAATCGATTTTAAGGCGTTTTTATTTTTTAGACATATAACTTGTTGTTTGAATAATTGAGCAAAATGTTAAAATATGGGGATTTGTGAAATTTTGATAAAAATAATCTAAAGTTATATAAATTTTTTAAAATATGTGGTTACAATAATGAAAAAAAATCCAACCAAGAATAATTAAAAATAATTAAGAAAGTAATATAGTTTGTTGTTAAAATAAATAGCTTAAATAGTAGTAATAACAAGGACTAGCAAGATTTTGCGGGTAGGACCATATATGTATGGTTTTATATTTTGCTCCTACTTCTTTTTGCGCAAAAGATTGATTTTGTGCAATAAGGTTAAATTAAATATTGAGGCAAATACGTCGTATTGCCTCACCTTCCTACCACCATACAACTTTTTGATTTTGCATAAAATAATAAAATATAATTCTATGTAATAAATCAGTAGCAACCTTATTACTAAACTTTATTTTATAACCACCTTCTAATAATTTCTTTATTTTACTTCTGTAAGTCTTAGTTAAATTCCTTATATCAAAACCATTTTGTACTGCATACAAAATCGCTAATAATGTCTTATCTTCATAGTCGGATAAACTGTAAACGTAATTATTTAAGTACACTATCGGAAAATTGTTATCATAATTTAATATTTTTACTTTTCTTATCTCAAAGTCTTCCATAGTTCTACTTATTTCTATTCTAGTAAGATCACCTAATATATTAAGATTACTCTCACGTTTTTTATTATATATCTTTACCCTTCCGTCGTTTTTTCCTAAATAGATCGTACGATTGTCTCCCCCTCTATTCTCTACTCTTTCAAAATTCTTACCAGACATATCTGTAATTAAATCTAATATATTAACATTAACATCAAAAGCCATATCATAACTTTTAATATACCAATTACCTGAAATATTAAGTAAATGCAACAACAATAAATTCTTTTTTAATTTATTAGGGTTAAATTCTATAGTAAAATTATATAAACTTTCTGTTTTATCAAACTTAACCTTTTCTGTATTATGCATAAATGCAAAGTAAATACTCTTACCTTCCTCTAACTCAATAAGATAATTATATCTAAAACACATAACCCTATCACTACACCAAAATTTTTTTACTTTATCCTTATAAGAAGTTTTTATCAAGAACTCTACTTCACTAAATTTATCATATGTAATATAAGTTTTTAATCTTAACATATCAATTGAATATGTTATGTTATTATCTGTTAAATAAACAGAATAAAATTCATCTTTTTCCATATTTTTAAAACCACCTACTAAGAAAATTTCATAAAAATTGGTAAAAAGTATAAAAAATAAATGTAAACTAGGCTTAATCATTACAACCACAATACTTACCAACATTTTTAGCCTTAAAATAATGAAAAAATATGGTCAAATATGACCTAAAATCCCGCTTGTTAGATAGCGCGGGATTTACTATTCTTTTTTGAGGTTGTTTAGGGGGATATATCCCCCTCCTACAATCGCTACGCATACATTTTCTAGCGGTGCAAGAAAATGTAATACTCGCTAATTGTACCCCCCTACGCACTTACGTGCGTTATATTCACTAAACAACAAATCATACTATATAGTGACGATATCTATTATAATTAAGAATAACCCTAGAAACATACAAATCACAGTCAAGGCGACTATATTTTTTTTTATTAACTACAAAACTATTACCGAAACTATAATTTTTAGGCACATTTCTATTTGAATACTTAAAAACATAATCAACTATTGATTTAATAGAATAACCCTTCAAATACATATCTACAATGCGACTATCAATACCACTTATATCACTCATTTTTTTCTTACCTTCCTATCAACCACAACACTTATATTATTAACTGAATTATCTATTCCTTGCTCTTTAAAACCACTCTTACTTAAGTTTTCTATAACTTTATATGTATCATAGCTCTCACGTAACTTTTTATTATGCACAAAAAAATACATACCTCTATTTTTCCACTCTTGTACATTACCTTCACTATCAAGAATTGGCTCAGCACGTCTTACAATAGTCAAGCAACCAAGCAACGTAGTGCAACGGCGCACTTCCGTTGCTTGGCTACGTATAGCCTTTGCCAAGAGATAAAAGTTTTGTGATGTACCAAGAATAATTCTCCTATTTTTTCTATTTTGTGTAATAACAGAAAGCATTTCAGGTGGAAAGTTCTTGCTATCATTTGAACTAAACCAATTTTGAAGCTCGTCCATACCAACAATAACCCCTTGAATATCGTTTTTATAGTCCATTAACATACGCCAATCTTTAAGCTCTTTATCTTGATCTACATACCCAAAATTAGTAGTACATTTTGACAATGGATATTCCTCTCTCATACGTGTAATAAATTCAACCATAGACATTGTTTTACCACTACCTTGACGACCTTCAAATATAATTAGACCTTGAAACCTAAAAAACTCTGGATCTTTACTAAATAAATCAATAACAAATTGATGGGGTAAATCAATAAAAATTCTCTTAAGAAAATTATCCTTTTTCACTCTTTTATGATTACCCTTCTTAAACCTCTTACCTTTAGCAAACTCAATAATTATATTTACACAAACTAAAAAACAAAAAATACTAAAGACAACTAAAACAAAATATAATGGATATTTTATTAATAACCACATACCTTTAAAAACACTAAAAAACATATCTAACATATCTTTATAACCTTACTTTTATTAAATTCTTTTTTCATATCTTCATTAATGTGTTTATATATAAGATCGTATAACTCATCTATTTCTTTATTTTTCTCAACTAATAAAAAATAAAAATACACACTTATACAACTAACAAAAATAAACAACAATATTACTAAAATAAACATATACAACACTCCTACTAAATTATGGCTCTAAAAGTCTTCACAATACTTATAACAATCTTAAAAGATATAATAGCAAAAACAATAACAAATAACCTACTCAAATTATCCCACGGCAACAAGTAAGAAATGACAGTAAAAAATTCTTGTATACTATCAAAAGACGTAAACCAATCAACCGATATATTTACAACAGTCAACGGCGATAAAGTAAAAACTAATACAGCCTTTAAAACACCTAAAACACCATCAAATATCATACTTAATCACCCTTTCCATTAATAACATTACCACTAACAATCGCAGGTATTCTTTTAAATAACCTATATATGAAAAACAAATATGCAAATCCACTTATAAATAGATCAGTATACTTCTTATATGGTGCAATCCACCCACAATCAAAAACAACAATACTACCGTTATAATAAGAACTTTTTACATCATACTGTAATTTAGGGTAACTTTGAGAAACACCATTATTCATATCATTTAATTTACTTTGTATTTCTGCCACATAATTTTTTATAACATCAATAAACCCAAGCTTAGAGTTAAATACCTCTTGCAAAGCCTTAAAACTATCTTCTTTTGGAATAAACAACTTTTCAAATAAAGAGCTAAACAACTCTATTATTTTATAACCAAAGAAATTATCACTAAATGGATTTATAAAACTTAATATATTACCTAAAAAATCTAATACGCCCTTTAATATGAAATTGTCACTAAATGGGTTCAAGTGATCCAAAACACTACCAAGAGAATTAACAACACCACTTAATATAAAATTATCACTAAAAGGGTTAAGATAGCTTAAAACACCATTTAGCATAAAATTATCACTTAATGGATTTAAAAATCCTAAAACACCCTTTAATATAAAATCATCATCAAACGGATTTAAATATTTGAGTAAGTCTAAGCCTGATGTAAGATTTTTGATAATAGAAGCCAAGCCTTGCGCAATCCAACTAAAGACACCACCACTACTAAAATCATAGGAAGTATCTGAATTATCTGTATTAGAACCTTGTCCATTTCCACCTTCTCCACCTGTTGAGCCACTATCCCCAGTGGAGCTACTCGAAAAAAAATTGTACCATCAGTATTCGGAATATCTATATTACAATATAGAATTTTACGAAGATCACTAGAACTATCCCCTATATCCGACATATTTAAAGAATTGGTAAACGTTCTACAATTCCACTCACTACCACCAGAAGACATGTCAAAATTATAACAAGTGGCAGAACCATCACCATGAAAATATAATTTTTTACTACTTTTATCATAATAAATCGTATATTTACAATTCTTAGGAACAGCAAAACCTCTATAATATCCATCATTTTTATAAGTACTATTTATAAAGAAATAATATTCTGAAGTATTAAATGGCAAATCAGGAAAACTATATTTTTTACCATTTGATCCATCAAAATCAAATGACGCAAAAGCACTTGTACTTAAAACACAAAACAATATAAAAGCTAATAAAACAATAAACATTTTTTTATTTTTAAACATAAAAACCCCCTCTTATTAAAAAAAGTCGAATACATAATTTTTATATATATTCGACTTTTTTTATAATCTTTATCCTTCGTAAACTAAGCTGAATGTAAAATGTTTTGAACGAAAGCAATAGCTTTTCTTAAACCTATAAATGAAATTAAAACAGGTATACAGATAGGTAATAACCCTACTATTTCATCTAATACACCAGAAAGCATTGCACTTGTAACAACTTCTTTCAACATATAACACTCACCCCTCTTTTCTTTTGTTAAAATTTAAACATCATATCAAAGAATTTATATATAAAATACATTAATATGACAAGTGTAAAGAATACAAGAAAAGAAACAATACAACCAAGATCGGTATGAATAAGATTTAATAACTCAATTTCATTCAATATATTTTCCCCCTTCTATAATTCTTTATATGTAAAACCAAAAAGGCAATTACAAACATTAATCTTCAATATTACTATCAACATCAATAGGAACTAGTTTACAAGCACTATTTGAAATAACTACGTCACAAGTAATATTAACTTTTGTATATGGCTCAAATTCTGAAAATTTATCATATAAGACCTTATTACTTGCTGGAAATTTTAATTTTCTCTCGTTTATATTACTTCCTATTATTTCGTCGAACTTTACAACATAAGACGCGTCGTAATCAATTTCTTGACCTTGTGCGTTTTTGAAAGTTCCTCCATTTCTTTTATCAATAGCTTTAAAAATTACAATACCATTACATTTCATATATATTAATCCCCCTCATATTTTTCAAACTTATTTAAAGTTTCTATAAATATACTTTTAAAAAAATCACTATTCATATCACAAATTACATATTTTAAAGCAATTTTTATATTTGCAATATCTTGCATATTTATTCCCATAAACTCACCTACCTCACCTACTATTTTTATATTACCAAAAGCCTAGTAGGTTAAGGCTTTTAGTAATACATTACTGCAATGAGTCATACACGGAAAACGTGTTAACTAAAATTATTATACACGCATTACGGATAAATGTCAATACACGTATTAAGAATAATTTATAATTCTTTAAAAGAGGTGATACTATGCTAAGAATAAGAGAAATAAGAGAAGACAAAGACCTAACACAAAAACAAATAAGCCAAATATTAAATTGCACACAACAAACATATTCAAGATATGAAACAGGAGAAATTACAATAGATATATATAATTTAATCAAATTAGCAAAATTTTATAATACAAGCACAGACTATCTGCTAGGTCTAACAAGTGAAATCAAACCATACCCTAGAACATAATATTTTCTATTAATTACAAATATTATGTATGAAATATAAAAAAAAATAAAAGTTGTACATTATTTATACAACTTTTTAATATTATGTAATACAAAGTTGTTATATTAATACTTTTTTAGCAACTTTTATATTTTATATAAAATTATAGTTATTTTTTTAAATGTCACAATCCTAGAGAAATTACACTATACAAAGATAATTTGAAATAATTGTAAAATTATCAAAATATGACACAACTTTGATTTTGTGCAATAAGGTTAAATTAAATATTGAGGCAAATACGTCGTATTGCCTCATCTTCCTATCACCATACAACTTTTATAAATAAAAAACAAGACTCTCAATTTTGTGGTGAAAATCTTGTTTTTGTATAATCATTAATTATCTATTGCTTTTCATACCAATTTGCGAATTCTTGCAAAGCTTGTACTGAGCCATCAGTTTTTCTTCTATTTTCTCTTTCGAAAGAATCCATTTCGGCTAAAGTTTTATCAAAACCATTGGGTTTAAAAATGTACCATAGATCTGACCATTTTTCTTCCCTATCTTGTCCTTGAATATTATTTGATAAAATTCCGTGGATGTTTTCCATAAAAGTAATGTATTTCTTTTCCATCATGATATGCTAAACATTCATTAAAAGCACATCTTCTATCTTGTTTATTTTCCATTAATTTTA
>CAKPFH010000050.1 GCA_934153655.1 uncultured Bacilli bacterium | reverse complement strand
TATCTACGACACCTGCTCCATAAGATAAAATTGTCGCACCAAAGCGATGTTAATGATTAAGTCAACTAGTAATAGTTGATTTTTTTAAGTAAAAAAGAGTAAATAAATTAAATTTGTTGAAATTAGATAAAATATGAACAAAATAATTTTATCTAATTTTTTTCTTCTCAAATATAGATATTTTAATCCACGACAAAAAGACCTTTTACAGGTAAAAAAATTTTTTTAATAAAACACTAGATTTCAAAGAACAAATATTGTATGATTTAATCATCAAATCTTAATTGAAAATTAGTTTCTAAATTATTAAGTTCTGAGATGGTTGAAGTAAGTGATTTTAATAAATGGGCACTTACTTCTTTTATTTTTAGTTTTAATGATTTAGTTAATATATTTCCTAATTCTAGTAATTGTCTAATAGTATGAGCAAATTGAATAAAATAGTAATGGCATTTCATAGAATTATCATTCCTACTATTTAAGTGAGTTATATCAAATGTTCTATGTTTTTAAGTATAAAAACCTTCATTTTCTATTTTCCATCTTTGTCTACCAAGTTTAACTACTTTATCAATATTATCATCATTAACTTGTATATTACTTATATATCTAAATATAGTTGTTTTATTTTTCTTTGTAAACAATTACTATTCAAATTATAATTATAATTTGATAGACCTGTACCATCAAAAAGAATCTGAGAAGCTCCTTCAAATTTATATTTATCAAACATTTTTGATCTTAATAAAGTTTTAACAATTTGAATAGTTTCCCAATAAGGAAGTTCAGATAATTTAGTATTACAAATATTAGATATATTTTTAATACATGCATCAGTATTGAACTCATCTGATGAAATATTAGAAAGTGAAGTTAATCCATAAATCAAACCAAATAATCTAGTTACATAAATAGTTTTCATATTATATGTAACATATGATTGATGTCTAATATTAGTTAATTCTTCAAACTTATCATATAAATCAGGTAAATATTTTTTATTATAGAATATAATTCGATAATTAAATTTTTGTCTTTTCTTAATTTTTTTCTTTGTTTTCTGTTCATTACTACATACCAACTTTATTGTGTAATAATTGTATCAAAAATTTATTGCGAAGAAAATTTACTTTTTTTACTGTTTTCTTTTTTATATTTAAAAAAATTAAAAAATATGATAAATTATTAATAGTAAACCACTGGTATGTGTAATTTTTAAATAATAAATGTTAATATTTTCTTGAAAGGAGGAATTATGGATCAAATTAAAATTGGTAAATTTATTTCTAGTTCAAGAAAAGCTAAAGAAATCACTCAAGAAAATCTTGCTATAAAACTTGGAGTAAGTAAAAATGCTGTTAGTAAATGGGAAAGGGGATTAAATTTGCCTGATCCATCTCTTATGCAAGAGTTATGTAGTATTTTAGATATAACTTTAAATGAATTATTTGCTGGTGAATATTTAAATGAAAAAGAAATAAAAAAACAGGCTGATAAAAATATTTTAGATCTTTTAAAATTTAATAATGATAAAACTAAAAAATATAAGATTTTAATTTTTATTACTTTAATGTTATTGGTTATTTCTTTTACTATGATAGGAAAAAACTTACTTATTAAATCTGGTTATATGATAGATAATAATTTAAGATATTCTAAGTTATATATAGAAGATAATGACATAATAGGAGATGTTGATGTTAATTACTTTGGTAAAATTAATATTGATTTTGAAGTAGGTGCTAATAAATATGGTAAAGCGGTTTTTAAAAATCCTCAAAAAGCTTTTAAAACTTTAAAAAAAGACTATAAAAAAGGTCTTAAATTAATTCAAAAAGAATTTAATTTATTGCCACTTTCAAACTTTAATTATAAAAGTTATGCTACCTATGGTTGGCAAATAACAACTGGTTCTAAGGAAGAACAAGAACAAGCAAGATTTATTTCAGCTTTCATGGACATTTATGAAAATAGTTTTAGTAATTAGGAGGAGTATGAAAAAAAATTTAAATCCATTTATGATGTTTATTATAGGTTTAATTTTAGGAGTTATTAGTAGATTACTTGATATTTATACCCAAAACTTAGGAAATATATTTTCTGAGCTTGCTATTTGGATATTATTTGGGGTATTAATTTCTATTAATAGTGAAACTAAGAAAAAAGCTATGTTAAATATTTTTCCATTTTGTATAGGAATGCTTCTAACTTATTATTTTGTCGCCTTTATAACAAAAGGAGTATATAGTAAAGATTATATAATAGGCTGGACAATATTTGCTTTATTTTCACCTATGATGGCTTATTTTACTTGGAAGACTAAGGAAGATGGAATATTACCTAAATTAATAAGTGTTGCTATAGTTTTAGTATCAATTTTATCAAGTATTATGTTATTTGATAGATTAAGAATATACGATTATATAATTGATTTAATTTTAATATATGTATTATTCTTTAAAAAAGTAAAAAGATGATAATACAAATTTATTTAATACCATTGAAGAAAAGTGGCAAAAATGGCAAAAATCTTCAATGAATATTTAAAAATTATAAAACAATACGTTATTTCTAAATAAGAATAATTAAAAATATTTTTAATATAAATCATGTTTCTTTAATATAAGATATATGATTTTTTTTTGTCTAAAATTTTCTAAATCATTTACAACTAATAAGAAAAAATGATATACTTTGTATGACAAAAGGAGATATGTATATGGGAATATTTAGTAATATTAAAAAAATGTTTAAAAAAGAAGAAGATAAAGAAACAACTAATTCTTCTATAACTACTGAAAATAAAAATGAAAGTGAAACTGAAAAACAAGAAGAAGAAAAAATAAAACTATATGATAAAGGACTTAGTAAATCAAGAGAGAACTTTGTTGATAAATTAATTAATTTAAATAATAAAACTAAAAAAATAACAGATGAATATTTTGATGAATTAGAAAATATTTTAATTATGGCTGATATAGGAGTTAATACCGTTTTATCTTTTATTGATCGTCTTAAAAAAAGAGTTAAAAGTGAAAATATAACAGATCTTGATTATTTAAAAGAAGTAATAGTTGATGAATTATTTATTATTTATGTTGATAATTCTATTTTAACTAATAAGATTAATTATAATCCTGATGGACCAACTGTTATTTTATTTGTGGGAGTAAATGGAGTTGGAAAAACAACAACAATTGGAAAAATTGCTAATAAATTAGTTAAAGAAAATAAAAAAGTTTTAATGGTAGCAGGAGATACCTTTAGAGCAGGTGCAACTGAGCAACTTTTAGAATGGAGTAAAAGAGTAGGTTGTTTATTTGTAAGTGGAAATGAAGGATCTGATCCATCAAGTGTAATCTATGATGGTATTAGTAAAGCAAAGAAAGAAAATGTTGATGTTATATTAATAGATACAGCAGGACGATTACAAAATAAAGTTAATCTAATGAAAGAACTTGAAAAAATGAATAAAGTAATTAATTCTTTAATACCAAATGCACCACATGAGACTTTATTAGTAATAGATGCAACAACTGGTCAAAATGGTATAAGCCAAGCTAAATCATTTAAAGAAATTACTAACATAACAGGTATTGTTTTATCAAAACTAGATGGAACAGCTAAAGGTGGTATTGTTCTTGCTATTAAAGAAGAACTTGATATTCCTGTTAAATACATAGGTCTTGGTGAAGGCATAAATGATCTAGAAACATTTGATATTGAAAAATATATTTATGGCTTATTTAAGGATATGATGTAGATGGAAAAACTAATTTATTTAAATAACTTATATGATTTATATGGAAGTTTATTAACAAGTAAACAACAAACTTACTTTGAAGAATATTATTTTAATAATTTATCTTATGGTGAAATAAGTGAAAAATATGAAATAAGTAGAAATGCTTGTTTTAAACAATTAAAAATAATAGAAGAAAAACTTTATTTCTTTGAAGAAAAATTAAAATTATACTACAAAAAAGAAAAAATAAATGCTATAATTGATATGATTAATGATAAGAAAATAAAAAAAGAATTAGAAGATTTATTTTAGAATAAAGAGGAGGAAATATGTTTGAAGGGATTTCTTATATAAGTGATCATGGAGCTCATGTTAAAGTAAAAGCAGGTAGTATTAAGACCAATATGATTAATCAACATTTAGTTTTTGTTGATAATAATAGACAAGTTGTATCAGAGGTTGAATATGTTCATGATGATACCATTGAAACAAGATTTATTGGCGAAATTATAAATGGTAAATTTCAAGGTGGTATAATTGCTAAACCTAGTATTTCTGCAAGTATTCGATTACTTGAAGAAAATGAAATGGTTATGATAACAGGAACTAATGAATATGGTAATATGACAATTGGTAATTCTCCATTTTATAATAATAAACCAGTTTATATGAGTATTAATAATTTATTTAGTAATCACTTAACTATTTTAGGTAATAGTGGATCAGGTAAAAGCTATGGAACAACTAAATTACTTCAAACTTTATTTAGAACACCTAATTTTTATCCTTATAAAGCAACTCTTGTAATATTTGATAATAATGGAGAATATATAAATGCTTTTAGTAATCTAAATGAAATTAATCCTAATTATCATTTTAAAGTAATTACAACAAGTAATATAAATAACTATGAAAAACTAAGAATACCAACATGGCTTTTAAATATAGATGACTTAGCTCTTCTTTTAAGACTTGAACATGTTAGTCAATTAACTCTTCTTGAAAGAATGATAAAACTTGCCAGAATTTTCTCTTTAAGTGATGATATTAGTTATCGTTATAAAAATCATATAATTGCTAAAGCTATGTTATCAATTTTCTATTCTAATAAATTACCAAATACTAAAAGAAATGATATATTTGATATCTTTAATACTTGTACAACTAATGAATTTAATATGGAAGCAACCGTTCAAGGAGCAGGTTATACAAGAAAATTCAGAGAATGCTTCAATGTTGACTCACAAGGTAATTTCACTGAAAGTATTTTAGTATCCCAATATATTGCTTCATTTGTTGATCCAAGTCTTGATAACTATGAGCCAACAACTTATAATATGTATAACTTAGAAGACTTAGAAAAAGCTTTAAACTTTACTTTAATAAGTGAAAACTGGTTAGATAATGATACTACTTATGGAGATAGTATAGCTGTTAAAGTTAAATTACATTCTTTAATAATAAGTGAAAATAGAAAATTCTTTGAATATGATAGTTTTATAGGTGTTGAACAATTCTTATCTAGTTTAGTTATTCAAAATGGACAAAAATATCAAATTTTAAATATTAATTTAGAAGATATAGATGATAGTATTGCTAAAGTAATTACTAAAATATTCTCAAGAATAATATTTGAATACACTAAAGCTTTACAAAATAGAGCAACAATTCCTTTTAATTTAGTTGTTGAAGAAGCCCATCGTTATATAAAAAGTGGTGAAGATATTGATTTAATTGGTTATAATATCTTTGATAGAATTGCTAAAGAAGGAAGAAAATATGGTATTTTATTAACTCTTATTTCCCAAAGACCAGTTGAATTATCAGAAACCGTAATGTCTCAATGTGCTAATTTCTTAATATTTAAAACAACCCATCCACGAGATATTGAATATATTGGTAAAATGGTTCCTAATATAACAGAAGAAATTGTTGAAAAACAAAAAGCTTTACAACCAGGTTATTGCTTATGCTTTGGCTCAGCTTTTAAAGTACCTTTAATTATTAAAGTAGATTTACCAAATCCAGTACCTGCTAGTGCTAACTGTGATGTTTTAAGAACATGGACAATTAACCAAGGTTAGGTGAGTTATGACAAAAGAAGAAAATAAAAAAGTATTAAAAAAAAATTCAGGTTGGTTCTTATATAAATTTATTGCAAGTTTATTAATAAGAGCCTTTCTTTTAGTAATACCTATTTATTATAGTTATTTAATTGATGAATTAACAAAAGGTAATTTTAATGCTAGTATTCATATGTTAATAATGTTTTTTGTTTTTACCATGTTATATCGTCTTTTAGAAATAATTAATCAAATTAGTTATTATAAATTATATTCTAATTTATATAAAACTTATTTAGATTTAGGTTTTACTAAAACAATTAATAATTCTTTATATAGTCTATCTCGTTTTAGTTTATCGGAATATAGTAATATAATGAGTGAAGACTTTGAAACTTTAAGTGATTACTATGCAACTTTAGTAATGCGAATAGTAGAAATTATAGAAGCTATTTATATTGTTATTTATTTCTTTACTATAAATATAATAATAGGTTATATAACTTTATTTGTAGCCTTACTAGTTTTATTTATTCTTTTATACTATAATCCTAAAATAACTAAAACTAATAATCAAAGAAAAATGAAACATGATAAAAGAATTAGTTTATTTCAAGAATTATTATTATCAGTTAAAGAAATAAAAGGTTTTAGTATCTTTGAAATAGTTAGAAATAGAACTAATGAAACAGTTTCAGATTATGTTAAATGGAATAATAAATTAAATATAGATAAATATAATTTGAAACAAATATCTTTAGGAATTATTGATATATTTCAAGTAATAGCTTTATTTATTGGAATTAAAATGATTATGAATGGTAATATGACAATTGGAGTTTTAACTATTATTTATAGTTATTATGCTAAACTAAGTAATTTATTCTTATCAATTATTACGCTTTTTGAAAGTAGAATAAATGTTTTAGTAGCAAGATCTAGAATTCATAAGTTATTCCAATATGCAATTAGTAATTATTCTAAAGACAATGTTGTTTCCGATTTACAAGGAAAAATAACTTTTCAAAATGTTTTATATGGTAATAAACAAGATCCTATATTAAATGATGTTAGTTTTACAATAAATGCTAATACTTATAATGTTATAACAGGAGCATCAGGATCAGGTAAAACGGGTATTTTAGATTTATTATTAAGATATAATAGACAGCATGAAGGAATAATTAAAATAGATGATAAAGATATTAGTACTTTTGATAATAAAGAATTAGCTAAAATTGTTAGTGCAGTAAGAAAAAGTCCAACTTTCTTTAATATAAGTATAAGAGACAATTTAAGTATTTTTGATCCAAACTTTGAAAACATTGTTTACTTTTGTAAATTATTTAATATTCATGATTATATAATGGGACTTGAAAATGGGTATGATACAGTTTTATTAACTGATGCTTCTAATATCAACAGTGATGTAAAATATGTACTTGCTATTATAAAAGTACTTTTAAAAAGAACTAAAATCATGCTATTTGATGAAGTATTTGATTTTCTAAGTAAAGATTTATCTGAAAAAATTCTAGAAGAAATTAAAAAATTAAAAGGTGAGAATACCATTATAATTATAAGTAAAAATAAAAATATTATAAAAGATGATATAGTAGATCAAGTAATAGTTTTAGAAAATAATAAAATACTTGCAACGGGTTTACATCAAGAATTATTAAAAAATCATGATTATAAAAAAATATTTAATCGATTATAAATACTTGAAAAATAAATAAAAGTTTGTTAAAATTAAAGAGTGAAAAGAATAAAAAGTACATTTTAATTTAGAATTTAATGTACAAAAAAATTCGCAAATTTTAAAAGGAGTTGATTTTAAATGTTTAAATTTATTAATGATGACTTTACAATTAATCAAACTCCAACTTTACAAAACTTTACATGGGGGGGGGGTAGAAAATACCTATAATATCCCATTAAATAAAGAGCTTTGTAAAGAAATAACTAAAAATATAACATGATTAAGTTTACAGTTTTCCTGTAATTTTTAATTATGTTTTTTTAATTGTCCACATAATACGATTTTTTTAGACATGAAAAAACTTTATAATAAATAAAGAGTATGTTAAAATAAAATTATATTAGAATAGTGGGGCAAAATGATAGGAGTGATAAGATGAAAAATAAAAAAATAATGTTAATCCTAAGTATATTAGTAATCTTAACATTGACCTTAGGTTTAACATATGCCTTAACCAAATATGTTAAATTTAGTAGTAATAATATAAGTATTACAGGTGATATTTATATG
>CAKPFH010000049.1 GCA_934153655.1 uncultured Bacilli bacterium | reverse complement strand
TTAATAAGTGATACAGAAAGTAATGCTGATTATACAACTGATGAATGGGCTAATTCTTCTATTAGTTTAAAGTTAAAGGTAGATGGAGATTTAAATTACAAGCAAGTTCCTTTAAAAATAGAAACTAATAATACTTATGTTGAAAATAATAAAAGTTATTTTCTAGCAACTGTATCTAATTATTTAAATACAGATGAAGAAGGAGAACTACTTGATACCATTGATAAAATGAATTTAACTATAAATAATACAAATAATAATGTTTTATTCAGTTACAAAGATAGTTTAGGAAATAGTGATACAACTAAACAAGAAAACTTAAATTTATCCTATGATTTTAACAAAAAACAAAGTGTACAAGTTCAAGTATTCATGGAAAGTATAAATGATGCTAACCAAGAAACTGATATAATAGTTAAATCTACTAAGAATAATCAAGAAGTATATACTTTAGTTCAAAAAGTAGAAATTAAGGGAAATAACTTTTGTTTAAATAATGGATTTACTAAGTTATCTGATTGCTTACTTGCCAGTGAAGCTTTTAGTAGTAGTGTGAGTGATGCTAAAACTTTAATAAGTAATAAAGGAACAGTTAACTTAAATGATACAGCCCCAAGTTATACTTATGTTGAAGACGTAACTACTAATGTTAATGATGTTTATTCTGTCACAGGTTATAAATTTTACTTTGCTGATAGTTATGAATTTAATTCTTTAACTGGAACATTTAAATTATATAATAAAGATGGAAGTAGTGTAAAAGAAGATTTATTAAGTGATACTTATAAAAACTATTATACAAGTGGTAATGCAAATATAAATAATTCAATTTGTAATGAAATCTATAAAATAAATGCAACAAGTGTAAATGGTTCAACTTACACAATTACTAACGGAGATAAAATAACTTATAAAATAACATCAAGTTTAAAAAGTGAACAAGGTTTATATGAAACAACAGATGATTTTGGTTCTACTTATTTCTTTCGTGGAGATGTAACCAATAATAATGTTTATTTTGGAGGGTTTTATTGGAAAGTTGTAAGAATAAATGGAGATGGGTCAATTAGACTTATATATAATGGTACAACTCCTAATGCAATCGGTAATCAAACATCAATTAATGGCACACGTTATCAATATAGTACAAGATATTCCGATCCAACCTATGTTGGTTATATGTATGGAGAAAATTTTTCAAGTGAAGAAGTTATAAGTAAAGAAGCAATTTATACAAATTTCACTGTTTTAACTAAATATTATTTTGCAGATAGTTATGAATATGATGCAAATAACAAAGTTTATAAATTAAAAATGTCAGATACAACAAAAGAAATGGCTTATGGAACCATGAATGAAATGAAAGACAAGTTTAGTGAATATCCTTATACTTGCGTATCAACTAGTAATACATCTTCGTGCCAAGTATTAAAAAAAGTAAATCGTGTAAATCTTAATAATGAAAAACAAATATACTTAAATTATATATCCTATCCATCTATTAGTTATGAAGGAATAAGAGAAAATACAACTGATAGCAATGCTAAAAAACAACTTGATAGTTGGTATAAAACAAATATTGTAGATAAAAATTTAAGTAATTATATAGCTGACAATTTTTTTTGTAACGATCGAGGCTTAGCATCAATAAGTCCTGGCGATGGGCATAATTTAGTTCCATCAACTATTTTTTCAGCTTATAAAAGATTGTATGCAGATACAAAAAAAGTTGCAAATTTAACTTGTGAAAATATTGATAAATTTAGTGTTTCCTCATATATCGGAAATGCTAAACTTACTTATCCAATTGCCTTATTAACATCCGATGAAGTTTCTCTTGCTGGAGGAAGACATAGTTATAAAAATGAAAACTTTTATTTAAGAACAAATAATTATTGGTTTACTATGACGCCTTCTTACTTTGACCGTGACTCTGCCAGTGCTTTCATGTGGGGCGTGAGCCCTGATGGCGTGTTGAACAATTGGTCTAATGTCAATAACACCATTGGCGTGCGCGCAGTTATCAATCTTAAATCTGAAACTCTGATTAGTCAAGGAGATGGAACAAAAGAAAATCCTTATCATATTGCAAATTGAGAGATCTCGTTCAATTAACTGTGTCTAGGTTAAAAAATATAAATATTAAAGTAAAAACTGATAAAATATCAAAGTTAAGTTGATAATTATTATTAGTTTTTCTTTTAGGTTTTTTAAATATTTGTTTTAAATAACTTGATAATATTTTAAAAATTTGTTATTCTATTATTGAAAATAGGAGATGTTAATATGGAGAGTAATAAAAAGAAAATAGTTTTTTTGGTTTTAACTATTATTATGTGTTTAGGTGTATCTCTTGGTGCTATTTATTTTATTTATCATAAAAAGGATACAAGAGATAATGATATAACAAGTGGTTTGATATCAATTGATTTTAACGAGGGAAGTAATAATATTAATTTAGTTAATACTGTTCCGGTTATTGATGATGTTGGTTTAACTAATAGTCCTTATGAATTTACTGTTACTAATACAAGTAGTGTTCCAATTAATGCTAAAATAGGTTTAATAGTTGATACAACTACAACTATTCCTCTTGGAGCTGTTAGATATGGTTTGTATATAAATGATGAATTAGTTACTAAGGATAGTGTTTCTAATATGAAAGATAATATTTTATATACTTATCCAAATATGTCAAGTAATGCTTCTGTTAATTGTAAACTTGTTTTTTGGGTAGATTATTATTATACCAAGAGTGGTGAAGTATTTAATGCTAAAGTAAAAGCAACTGGAGAAAGTGTTGATTATATAGCATCTTAAAAGTAGAAAAAAATATCTACTTTTTTTCTTAATTTGTGATTGTAAAATTAGATATCTTGTGATACTATATTATTATACGGAGGTCTATCATGAATGATAAAAATAAACTTAAAAAAGAAGTTGATGATAAAGAGATAGAGTATTATATAAATAATAATGAAAGGAAACATTCTCCAGTTATTTTAATATTTTTAACAACATTTGCTGTTTTATTTGCTCTTGGAATATCGTTTTCAGCTATTAATTTTATATCAGGAGATCAAACTATTAATACTTTGATTTCTATTATCAAGAAAGATGATGATAAAAAAGATGATGATGATAACAACAATAATAAACCAGGTCATGATACTGATAGTAAAGATAAATATATAATTACTTACACCGAAGGTGCTACAAGTAATAATGGTATTTATTTAATTAATCAATTTCCAACTAAAGATGAGGTAGGTAAATTATTTGTTGGTGAGAATTATGTATTTGAATTTTCTTTATTAGTAGGTGCTAAAACCGCAGGCGTTTATTATGAATTAACGGCTGTACCTGATAAGAATAATACTTTAGATCCTAATTATGTAAAATTATATTTACAAAAAAATGGAAATGATGTTGAATTTTCTTATAAACCAAATAATAAAGTAAAAGTATTTACTGATTATAAAGAAAGTCAATATAAAGAAACTGAAGGTAGAGTAATATATCAAGGTACAGTTACACCTAACGATGTTAAAAATAAAAAAATTAATTTTGTTATGCGTATGTGGGTAAGTGAAGATGCTAAAGTTGATGAAAACTTCTCTAATAAAACTTTCTCAGTTAAAGTAAATACTTATGCAAGGACAGCAAAGTAGGTGAATTATGGAAAATGTATTAGAAAGAACTACTTGGCAAAAGATAAAATGGTGGTTAAACTTTATTACAACTATTATCATGAATTCAATAATTGTAATTTTAGTCTTAATTGGCATTTTATTCTTAGCTTATTATATAGATGTTACTAAAAATGTTAATTCAGGTCATTGGGAACCACCCTTATTTGGAGCCTATGTAATAGTATCTCCTAGTATGGTTCCAACTATTAAAGTACAAGATGCTATTTTAATTAAAAGAACAGATGATTTGAAAGTAGGAGATATTTGTACTTATTATTCAACTAAATATAATGGTAAAATGATAACTCATAGAATAATCGGAACTGATGTTGATACAAATGGTAATAAAGTTTATATCTTTAAAGGAGATAATAACTATTCAGCAGATGAGTTACCTGTTCCAAAAGATTTAATTTATGGAAAAGTAATTATGAAAATACCAAAGGTTGGTTATATTCAATATTTCTTATCACAAGCTTATGGATGGATTATTGCTATCGTTGTTCCATGTGTTGGTATTATTACCTTTGATATCATGAAATTAGTTAAAAATATGAGTACAAAGAAAAAGAAGAGGTATAGAGATGAAAAATAAAGTTTTATTAATAACAGGTTCTTTAGTTTTAGTTATATTTCTTATAATTGGAACTTATGCTTGGTATTTATACTTTTTACAAATAGGGAGAGG
This sequence comes from uncultured Bacilli bacterium, assembly GCA_934153655.1. GTDB lineage: Bacteria > Bacillota_I > Bacilli_A > RF39 > UBA660 > RUG591. The sequence goes on along the minus strand of CAKPFH010000049.1, from coordinate 3,768 downwards.
TTATTATATAACTTCAGCTGAAGGGACAAGAATAGGTGATATAATCTTAATTGATAATGGTAAAAACGTTTATGATGCCGATGCTAAAAATTTAGATGATAAAGATGTTTTAAATGTTACACCATATAGTTTTAAAATATCTAATTTAGGTAATATTAAAAGAACATATACCTTATATATAGAAGATTTACCTCTTAATAGTATAAATGATGGATGTTCTTCTAAAACCTTATTAAATCGTAGTCAATTAAAGTATCAATTAAAAGTAAATGGAAAAGTAGAAAAAGAAGATTATTTATCTAATATCAAAGATAATATCTTAGATACAAGAAATGTAAATGGAAAAGATGCAAATTCTTATGAATTAAGAATTTATATTCATGATACAAATGAAGATTGGTATAATAAACATTACCATTATCGTGTTGTTTTAAAGAAAGTTATATAGGTGATTTATGAAAAAATTTCTAAGTGATTATTTAAATATTATTATTTATACAATTATTGGTCTTACTTTCATGATAGCAAGTTTTTATCTAATGATTAATTATTATCATAGTCAAGAAATAAAAGCTCCTATTTATGTTGCTAATAATGAAATTAAATATACAAGTTATCAAAATACAATTCAAGCTTTAGATACAAGCTTAAGTAAGTATAAAAGAACAGATGATAAAGTTAAAAGAAATTTATATAATAAGGTTAGTACTTGTAGAAATATCTTAAAAAGTGAAGGTACTTTATATACTTTACAAACTAATCAAACTTTATCTTCATATGATGTTTATAAATTAGGAGAGGCTTTTCAAGCTAATATTTTAAATGTTTGTTATGCTACTCATTTAAGTTATTTAAATGAAAAAGATATTCCAACTACTTATAAAAACTTAGGTTCTTTAATTCAAAGTAATGTTAATATTTTATCAAATCAAACTATGTTTGCTCTTGATGAAATAAAAAATAATAGTAGTTATTATTTTAATACAAATATATCATCAGCTACTATAAGAAATAACTTATTATCTGATTATAATATAATAGCTTCTTCTTATAATGAATTTGCTAAAATGGTTTTAAACTTATCAGAAGTACTTAATGAAGGGGGTAATGATAATGACTAAAATATTAAATAAATTATTTTATATTTTAAAAAATATTCTATTACCAGTTATTTTTGTTGGTACTTTATACATTGTTATCTTTATGTTTAAAAGATTAGATAAAGAATTATTTGGAGCTAATTTAATGGAATTTTTAAGAGTAGTTATTCCATTTATATTACTAATAATATTCTCTCTTATAAATAGCTTTTTAAATATAAAAACTGTTAAAAATAATATTTACTTTAATATAACTTCATTTTTAGTTATGTTAGTAATAGCAGTATTTTGTTATAGAGCTTTATTTGATCAAAATATGTTCTTATGGCATAAATATGGTTATAATATAAACTTTAATTATTTCTCAGATCAAATGGCATCTATTAAAGTAATGCTATATGGTTTAAGTCTTGCTAATATTTTATTAATAGTAAAAGATAAATTAACTGAAGAGAAAAAAGAAATTAAAGAAACAACTAAAAAAGTAAAAAAAACTGAATAAAATAAGAAAAATAAAACATGATATCTTAGGTGATAACATGTTTTATTTTATTTTAAAGTTTTTATTTTATTTAATATTGATATTTAGTACTTTGTATATATTTAAATTAAAAGAAATAACTATTTTAGAAATAATAATTTTAGTTATTATTTTAAATATAGATTTATATAGTTTATATACTAATTTAAATATAATATATACTTTTTTATTATATATATTAGTTATTATAAGTTATTATTTATATTTATTTTTAGAAAATAAAACTATTAAAGAAAATAATATTTTAATTAACCGAGGTATTATTAATTTTAATAATTTAATAAAAGAAAATATGACTTATAATAATTTATTATTTAGTTTAAAGAAAAAAGGTATTAATAATCCAGGTATGGTTGATTATTGTATTAAACGAGGAAACAATTTGATAGTAATACCTAAAAATACTATAGGAGAGTACCCAATTAGTATTATAGTAGATGGTAAGGTTATTAAAGATAATTTATTTTCTATTAATAAAACTAGAGAATGGTTAGATAAAAAAATTAAAGATAATAATCTATCTTTAATTAATATTAACTATGCATATTATAAGAATAAAAATATTTATTTTATAACTCTTTGATGAATCCTTTAATTACTTGCTTAAAGTTTTGTTCACATTTAAGAGCAGTTAATTTTACATCTTCATGACTTAATACTTCATTTTCTACACCTGCGGCCATATTGGTTATACAAGTAATACCAACAGTTTTAATCCCACAGTGGTGGCTAACAACTGCTTCAGGTACCGTTGACATACCAACAGCATCAGCTCCTAAAACACGTAAAGCTCTAATTTCAGCTGGTGTTTCATAAGTAGGTCCTTTCATATAAGCATACACTCCTGTATTAACTTTACCAGTAATTCTTTCCATAATTGGTTTTAATTTTTCAGTTAAAGCTTTATCGTAAGTATTGGACATATCAATAAAACGTTCTCCAAATTCATCTAAGTTAGGTCCTCTTAAAACGCTTTCAGCAAAAAATGATAATTGATCAGTTATAATCATTAAATCACCTTTTTTAAAGTTAAGATTAATTCCCCCAGCAGCATTAGTTAAAATAAGTGTTTCAACTCCAAGCAATTTAAAGATACGAACATAGTAAGTTGTAGTTTTTAAATCATATCCTTCATAGTAATGAAATCTTCCGTTCATAAGAATAACAGGAACATTTTCTAATTTACCAAATATTAATTCACCTTTATGACCAGGAACCGTTGAAATAGGAAAACCTGGAATATCTTTATAAGGAATAACTGTTTTTTCAGTTGCATCATCACTTAAAGAACCAAGTCCTGATCCTAAAACAATAGCAATCTTTGGAATATCTTTAACCTTACTTTTAATAAAATCAACAGTTTCTAAAAATTCTTTCATATTACCTCCAACTAAACTATAACATATTTTAAAAAGAAAAAAAAGAATAGATTGAAAAATTAAGAAAGAAATGTTATATTATAAGTGAAGGTGAGAATATGAAAGATAAGCTAGATAAAATAATAATTGTTTTAGTAGTAATTTTATTAATAATAGGTATGTTAGTTAAAACTAAAAATAATAGTAAAGATAATATTCTTGATTTTAAAGACCCCAGCAATATTACTATGTCTATTAAAGATAATAGTTTAACTGAATCTCAAGCAACTGTTATTATTACTGATAATACAGGTAATGATAATACATATTCAATTAGTTTTAGATTAGATAAGAAAGTAAATAATAAATGGAAAAAGTTAAAAGTTATAAATAGTGATTATGGTTTTAATGAAATAGGTTATAAAGTAGATGAAAATAATAAATTAGAACTTGTTCAATACTGGGAACATATATATGGCAAATTAGATAAAGGTGATTATAGACTTGTTAAAAGTATATTAAATTCAAATAAAAAAGTTTATTTTTCAACTGAGTTTACAATTAAATAATAGATTAGTTTTCTATTATTTTTTCTTTATTTGCTTGACAAAGTATATATTATTAGATATGATTTAATCGCAGTTTTTAAAGATTATTTCTCTTTATAGTTAGGAGGGAAATATGAATGATAATTTAAGAAATCTTGAAGAAGAATACTTGAAGAATACTTTAATTTTACTTGATGATAAAATTGAAGAATTAGGGGGAA
>CAKPFH010000048.1 GCA_934153655.1 uncultured Bacilli bacterium | reverse complement strand
AATAAAAGTAGAAACTTTAGAAGAAGCTATTAATTATTTAAAAAATAATTAATTAAATATCTTGAATAAATAAAAAATATTTGATAGAATTAAATAGTAGAAAAATAAAAAAGGAGTTGATTTAGATGTTAAAATCTATTAATAATTACTTTACAACTAATCAAACTCTAAGTTTACAAAACTTTACATGGGGGGGGGGGTAGAAAATACCTATAGTATCCCATTAAATAAAGAGTTTTGTAAAAATGTAAATAAAAAATATAACATGATTAGATTTACAGTTAACTGTAATTTTTAATCATGTTTTTTTGATGTCCGCATAATACGATTTTATTAGACAAGAAAATACTTTATAATAAATAAAGAATATGTTAAAATAAAATTATATTAGAATAGAGGGGCAAAATAATAGGAGTAAAGATATGAAAAATAAAAAGTTTTAGTATTTGGAATAGTATTTTTAATTATAGTATTACTAGGATCAGCATATGCTTTTTTTACATATTCGAAAGGTGTTCAAGCATTTACTTTAACAAGTGATATTATTAAAGCTGAATTTATAAGTGGAACTAATTCTATTAAAATGGTAAATGCTTACCCCATAAGTGATGAATTTGCTTTACAAAACTTAGATAAATTATCATATATAGACTTTACAGTTTCAAGTACTATAAACAATCCAGATAAAGCAATTTCCTATGAATTATATTTAACAGGTGATACTACTAATACTTTAGATAGTAATTACATCAAAGTTTATTTAACTGATGAAAATAATAATTTGATTGTAGCACCTAAAACATATAATAGTTTAGAAAATACTACTTATCAAGCAGATAAACAAACAGGTAAAGTTATTTATACAGGTAATAATCCAGGAACTAAAACTAATAAATATAGACTATATGCTTGGATTGATAAAGATTATGAACAAAACAGTGTATCTCAAACATTTAAGTTTAATGTAAATATCTATGCTTATAACGGAGAAAGTAAAGCCATATCAAAAATATTTTTAGCTGATTTAAAATCAAAACAAACTGATACTTGTAAAACTTATGTTGAAGAAGATGGAATAACATATGTATCTGGTTCACAAGATTGTATTAACTTTAACTATGTTTGGTATTCAGGTAAACTTTGGCGAATAACAGCCATAAATTCAGATGGAACTACGAAAATGATAACTGATGATCTAATTACAACTATTTCATATAATCCACAAAGTGATGTGAATTTTTATGATATATCTAAAAAAGATGATGCATCTTATACCGGATCTTGGATATATCAATGGTTAAATGAAGATTTCTTAGATACTTTATATAATTATCAAAATATAATAGTAGTGGATAGTACTTGGAATATCACAAATTCTAATGCGAGTAGTACAAGTGCAATAAGTACCAAATTACCTGAAACAACTTTAATAAATAATTCGACAATTGGAAAAAATACACCAGTAGGACTATTAAATAGTTATGAATATTATTTAAGTTATAAAAATACAAGTAGTGGCTCTGGCTATTTAAATATAGGTTATTACTGGTGGTTATTAAACCCATATAGCTCTTCTAATGTTTGGAATGTTCATTACTCCAACGGTGTAGGTAGCTACACCAATCCTTCTAATAATTATGCTGCTCGCCCGTCAATAAATTTAAAATCAAATATCCAACTTTTAGGTGGATTGGGAACAAAAGATGATCCATATACAATATCAGGAGATAAGGAACAACCAATTATAAATACTACATTATTAAATACCAGAATAATAGGTGAGTATGTAGTATTTGATGAAGATGGTGATGCTTCTACCAAGGAATTGTATAGAATAGTTAGTATTGAAGATGGAAAAGTTAAGTTAAATAAAAATGATTATCTAAAAAATGGAACGATAGTCATTGAAAAGGCATTTACTACATATAAAGGTTCAACTTATGGAAGTGGAGATAGTGACACGTACTGGGATTATTACTTAAATAATACTTGGTATAATAGTTTAGCAAATAATAATATGTTAGACAGAGAAATTTATTATAAAAAAACTATGTCGTCAGGTTCTTACAAGAATTCTTTATGCAATACAAATAACACAACTGAAACAGCAAAAAATTGTACAAAAACAGCAAGGGTTTGGAATTCGGGATATGTAGAACTACCAAGATATGGAGAAATGTTTGCCAGTCAACAAGGTGATGGTTATAATAGTTCAAGTAGTATATGGTTAATAACACCAAGTAGTTTTTCTTATATTTGGTATGTTAGTAGTAATGGTAATATTGGTAATAACGTTCAATGTACCAACGTCATGGCTATCCGTCCCTCAATCTTTTTAAAATCAAATGTTGTCATAACAGGAGGAACAGGTACTAAAAGTAATCCATTTACAATTGCTTTAAAAAATTAATAAAAATTAAAATAACAAAATGATAAAAAATCTTGTTATTTTTTTAATTTAAGTGTAATATATTACTAGGTGGTATTATGAATTTAATTATTTTTTATGATCATGGTAAAGACATATTAAATATTGTTAATAAGTATAAAAAAGTTTATAATGCATCTGTGTATGAAATTAAAACTAATCAAACTATGTCTTTAGTTGATAAGTTTTTAAATAAACCTGTTGATGTTTTAAAATGTAATTTGAATTTAGCTAGTTATGATACTATTATTTTAATTTCTCCTTTATGGTTTAATAAGATACCATCTCCAGTTATAAGATTTTTAGAACAAGAAACTGGTAAGATTAAAGATATAATATATTTATTATATAATTATAATAGAGAAGATAAACCACAGGAGTTTAATAAATTAGATCGTATTTTAAATTTAAGAAGATCTAAATCTTATTTTGTTAGTTTAGCTAAAAAAGAAATACATGTTAGAGTTTATCAATAATATATAAAGTGGGGTAGAAGTATGAAAAGAAAAATTTTATTAATAATTTTAGTTATTTTAGTTAATTTTTTATGGATAAATGCTATTAGTGTTACTAATAAATTTGTTACTAAACATCATATAGTTATAAATACTGGTAAGAATAATAATAATAGTTCTAATCCTAATATTATAGATGATATGGATGTTATTTTTCGAACTGATTTAACTTATGATAATGAATCTGCTGATGTTATTGCTAAGAAAATTAATAATTATTTAACTGATGATTTAAAAGAAACTGGTAATTTAATTAGTAAATATGCAATTAGTAATGGTGTTAATCCTTATTTGATTGCTAGTATGATAATAGAAGCAACTAATTGTGATACTAAATGTAGTGTTTTAGTTAAAAAATGTAATAATGTTTATGAAGCAAGTTATGATAAAAATAGTTTAAATCAAGTATCTTGTTTTGGAGGAGATTATCAAAAGTTTGATAGTACAGATGAATCTATTAAAAGTTTTATTAAATATGTTAAAGTAAATTTTTATGATAATGATTTAAAAACTGCTAACAATATTGCTAAAAGTTATAATAAAGATGTAAGATGGGTATTTATTGTTAATAGATACATGGATTTAATTAAAAATAGTAATTAAAAAATACTATTAAGTTAATTTAATAGTATTGACTAAATTAGGAAAATACTCTGATATTTGCATTCCTTCAGTTAAATTATAATCTAGATATAAATATAGATTATTTTTTTTATCAATAAATAAATTTATATTATTAGTAGTTATACTTTTATAATTTAATAAAGACAAATAATTACTAAAAGTAGTATTTTGATCAATTAAATTATTTTGTTTTTCATATAAATAATATTCTTGAAATTTATTTAACACTTTTTGATTTATACTATTAGTATCTATTTTATAAAGATTAAGTAAATCTTGATTAGTTATTTTAGTATTATTATCTATATTTATATTATAAGTTTTACATTCAATATTTGCTAGTTCATCTTCAGATTCATAACTAAGATATAAAACTAAAGATAAAATATTATTATTTAAAGAAATATCATAGTCAACATAACCATTTTGATAACAAGCTCTTAAAATGGAGTTTTCTAATATTTCTTTATTAATGCTATTATATAAATTATTATTTAATTTAAAATAAGGTATTTTATTATTATCAATATTACATGGTAAATCAAGATCTTTATTATCTAAAGTTTTTATATAACTATTTAAAAGTATTTTATTATTTTGATTTATTTTATTTATAATAATCTGACTAATAATAACTATAAATGTAATAACTATTAAAATTAATATTTTTTTCTTTTTCATAAATACCTCTAATATTTTTGAATTTTAAGGGGTTGAATATGCCAGTCTTCTTTATAACTTGCATTTAATAAAGGAAAGGTAAGACCATATTTACTAGCATTTTCGTGAGCCCATTTCATTCCAGGACAGTTAGAATAAGTTCTTGAAGAACCACATTTTTGGGTTTTATTTTTATAGAATGTTACATCACTTGCAATACCAAAACCATGTTTGGAATTGCCAGGTGTTGCAGCTCGACCTTTTTGATTAGCATATTTTTTAGCAGTTGCTACTTGACTATCATAACTACGACAACCTTGAGTACTGTATTCAATGTTATATCCATTACTAATAGCAGCTTGTTTAAATTTTTGTAAACGATTCCAAAATTCATTATGGTAACCATAAGGATTATTATAACCTTGACTAGTTGGATTAGTAGGGCAATCTTTTCCAGATGCTCCACTTGGATAATAGAAGATACCATTCTTAACATAAACTCCACCATTTTGTTTAGTATTATTGGTATTATTATAACCACTGCCACTACTATTATTAGAACCTGAGTTACTAGAATTATTTCTACTATATTCTTCATTTCTAGCTTTCTTTTCAGCTTCTATTTTAGCATTTGCAATTTCAAGTTTTTGTTTTTCATTTGCTTCATCTTCATCTAATTTCTCTTGTTCAGCTTTTTGCAAACTAGCAACTAATTCCCGACTAGCTTCATTATAACAAACTAAAAAATTATCGGTATAATCACTTGTATCAACACCAGCATCAATTAAATTTACAAATCCCAAAAATAAATTAATTAAAGTTGGAACTAAGAAAACCACAATACAAGCAAAAATTCTATCTCCTTCTTGTTTTAATAAATCTTCTTTAGAATTAACATTAATCATATTTTTATATAAATCAAGAATTATTTTTACAACTAAAATCATAGGAATAAAAAATCTTATTAAATTAAGTAAAGTTTTTACAAGTAAAATTACACTTACTATTCTGGAATCATTACAAAAAAGTATCATAAAACCACCAAGAGAATTTTATCAAAATAATTTATAATAGTCAATTTAACTATTTCCTTTTTTTTAATTTTTTGATATAATCTACTTATTGATGAGGAGGTACTATATGAAACTTAAAACCGTTGCTTTAGTTGGTAAACCAAATGTTGGTAAAAGTACGCTTTTTAATAAACTTGCTAAAGCTAAAATATCAATAATAGAAGATACTCCAGGGGTTACAAGAGATAGAATATATACAGAAATAGATTATAAAGACTATAAATTTAATTTAATTGATACAGGTGGTATTGATACAAGTGAAGGTGTATTTAATAATTTAATTGAAGTACAAGTAAGTATTGCTATAGAAGAAGCAGATGTTATTGTTTTTGTTGTAGATTCCAAAGAAAGTATTAGTCGAAATGATAGATATCTTGCTGATATGCTTCATAAAAGTGGTAAAAGAGTAATAGTTGCTTTTAATAAAATCGATAATAAAGAAAGTGAAATTCATAAATATGATTACTATGAATTAGGTTTTTCAGAATATGTTGATATTTCAGCTGAACATTCAAGAGGAATAACCGATTTATTAGATTTAATTGTTAGAGATTTTCAACCTTACGAAAAAGAAAGTGATAGCAGAATTAAATTTTCTTTAATAGGAAGACCAAATGTTGGTAAAAGTAGTTTAGTAAATGCTTTAATAGGAAGTGATAAATTAATTGTTTCTAATGTTGCCGGAACTACTCGTGATGCCGTTGATACTGTTTTTAAATATAATAATGAAGAATATGTAATTATTGATACAGCAGGTATTCGAAAAAGGGGAAAAATATTTGAAAACATTGAAAAATACAGTTTACTAAGAAGTTTAAAAGCTATTGATAGATCAGATGTATGTTTGCTAGTAATCGATTACATAGATGGAATAAAAGAACATGATAAACATATTTTATCTTATGCTCTTGAAAAAGGAAAAGCTATAGTTATTATTGTTAATAAATATGATGAAAACAATGAAGAAAAGAAAAAAGAATTTATAAAACTAATCAGAAGTGAATTCCAATTTGTTCCCTTTGCTAATATTGTCTTTGTTTCTGCTTTAAATAAATCTAGAATTAATTTAATCATGCCAGAAGTATTAAAAGCATATGAGTCTTCAAATCGAAGAATACCAACAAGTATATTAAATGAAATTATAAATGAAGCTTATAATTTAAATTTACCACCTACATACAAAGGTAAAAGATTAAAAATATATTATGTTGCTTGTGAAGATATAAAACCTCCTAAATTTGTTTTTTATGTTAATAATAAAAACTTAGTTCATTTTTCCTATTATAGATATTTAGAAAATAAATTAAGAGAAAATATAGAACTTACAGGTACTCCAATAATATTAAAATTTAAAAATAGGAGTAAAGATGATAATTAGAAATAATTTTAATAAAAAAGATTATGTTGCCGAACAAAAAATAGGTTTAAAAAAGGCTATAGATAAATTAGATGAAAGATTTCAAAAAGGAGAAATTGAAAGAGAAAAGTTTTTAAAGCAAAATGAAATATTTGCTAAAAGACAAAGAGAATTAAATAAGAAAAGATAATCTAAATAATACTTTCATATAATATATGGGAGGTTTTATGAACGATAGTTTATTTAATAAAGTAGAAAAGAAAACAAAGATTAATAAAGATACTATTATGTCTTTAGCTAAAAAGTTACAAAATGGAAATTTTAAAGATAGTAATGTCTTAAATGAAGTAATAAATGAAATATCTAGTTTAACAGGTAGAGAAATAAGTGATACCAAAAGAGAAAAAATTATTAAAGCTATAAAAAATGATAAAGTTCCAAATGATATAGAAAATAAATGGTAGGTGAATATGAAAAAATGTGTTGTTATTATTAATCCTAAAAGTGGTAAAGGTAGTTGTGTAAAAGAAATAGAAAAAATATCTAATATTATTGAAAATTATAATTATGAAATAATAACAAAAGTAACTAAATTCCGAGGTCATGCTAAAAGTATTATTAAAAACTTAGATGATGATATTAGTCTTGTTATATCAGTCGGTGGAGATGGGACTTTTAGTGAGGTTATGAATGGTAATTTAGAACGAAAAAAAAGATTAGTTATTTCTCATTTACCAGTTGGTACTACTAATGATATAGGGCATATGTATGGGCTTGGTAATAATTTATATACTAATCTGAAATTAATCTTAGAAGGAAGTGTAAAAGAAATAGATGTTGGTTTAATTAATAATCATGCATTTACTTATGTTGCTTCATATGGAAAATTTATGGATATACCATATGAAACACCTCAAGAGTTAAAGAAAAGATTAGGTTATCTTGCCTATATGGTAGAAGTTTTTAAAAGAATAGTAGGACATATTCCTAAAAATAGAATTAATTTTTATATAGATGGAGAAAAATATACTGGAAGTTATACTTTTATAATTATTTCAAATGCTAATAGAATAGCCGGCATTAATGATTTTTATAATGATATTAAGTTAGATGATAATAAATTTGAAATAATGCTTTGTAGTTTAAATAGAAAAATTGATATTATAAAAGCTTTTTATATTTTAAAAACAAGTGGTGCTAGTCATATATCAGGAGTTGAGATATATAAAACTAGTAATTTAAAAATTGAATTTTTAGATAATCCAAAAGCATGGTGTACAGATGGGGAAAAGTTTTATGATAACTCTAATGTGTTTGAAGTCAAATTAGAAAATAAGGTTAAAATGTTAATACCTGATAAATATGTAGATAAATTGTTTTTAACAAAATAAACAAATTCTTAGTTTTACATATACATAATAAAAGTAATTTAGGTTATTATACCTAAATTACTTTTTAAAATTTGTACAAGTTATTTTATTTCTTTTTTAATATTATCTAATTCTTCCTTAGATATATTAGTAATCTCCATGATTTTTAAATCAGTCATATTTTCATTTAATAAATTTTTGACAATAAGAGTTAAAATGTACCCTTTGTCAAGGACAAATTTAACTATTTATGAAGAAGGGATTTTATTATTGCCAGTTTTTAACGGA
>CAKPFH010000047.1 GCA_934153655.1 uncultured Bacilli bacterium | reverse complement strand
ATATCATTATAATAAATTGGACCAGTTGCTAGTTTTTGACATTTTTCATTACCTTTTCCAAGAGCTAAAACAATATCATTATCTCCTGCCATATCAATTGCTTTTTTAATTGCTAAACTTCTATCAGTTTCTATTTCATATTTTGATTTATCTTTAATATTAGCTGCCATTTGACTTGCAATTACATAAGGATCTTCACTTCTTGGGTCATCTGAGGTGAAAATTGCATAGCTAGCATTTTTAATAACAGTACTTCCCATAACTGGTCTTTTTTTAATATCTCTTTCACCAGCTGAACCCACTACAACAATGGATTTATCAACATTTAAAGTATGAACAAATTCTAAAACAGCTTCAATTGCATTTGGAGTATGAGCATAATCAACTAATACCTTGAAAGGTTGCCCCATATCAATTACTTCCATTCTTCCTGATACATCAATATCTAAAACATTTTTAATCAAATCTTCCATACTAAAACCAAGAGATAAGCAAATTAACATACTACAAGCTAAGTTATAAACATTAAATTTACCAAGAAGAGGAGATATGAAAGTATATTCTTTTTTATCATATATAAATGTTACATTAGTATATCTATCTTCAACATGATAATTTTTAATATATAAATCACATATTTCTTTAGTTCCATAACTAAGAATTTTTTTACCCGGTTTCATGAATTTTTCATGATTTTCTTCATCAAGATTTACAATAAAATAGTCTTTACATTTATCTACTAAGCTAACCTTGGTATTTAAATAATTTTCAAAAGTCTTATGAACATTTATATGTTCCCAAGTAACATTTGTATAAGCTCCTACTATAAAATCAAGACCATCTAATCTATTTCTATATAAGCCTTCACTACTTGCTTCCATAACAACATATTTACATCCTGCATCTTTAAATCTTTTAAAATTTTTATAAAGAATTGTTGGATCAGGAGTTGAATTATTAGAAGTATCACTAAACTTTTTACAAGATATACCATTAGTACCTATATAACCACATAAATCACTACCTATTAAAGTTTGAACACAAGTAGTTGTTGTAGTTTTTCCATCAGTTCCGGTTACACCAATTATTTTTAAAGAGTCATCAAAGTCATAATTCTTTTTGCATAAATCGACTAAAATAGCATTAGGATTATCTACTTTAATATAAGGAACACTACACTTAATATCTTTAGACCCCACTATACAACTTGCTCCATTTTCAATTGATACCGGTATAAAATCATGTCTATCGGAATTAATTCCTTTAACACAAACAAACATATCATTCTTTTTAACTAATCTACTATCTATTACAATATCATTAACAAAAACATCATTTTCTACTTCAAAAAAATCACTTAATTTCTTCATATTTTATCACCATCTATTATATTATATATTATTTTAGAAAAAATTGGTACTAAATACACAGAAAATGACATTTATTTTTTAGATAAATGCCATTTAAATTATTTTTCTTTCTTAAATTTTACAATTATTCTTAAAGTATTTAAAATACATAAAACAGTAAGACCGGTATCAGCTAAAACAGCAAGCCACATACTAGCATAACCAAAGATACTTAAAATAAGTATTAATACTTTAACTGATAAAGCTCCAATTAAGTTTTCTTTGATAATAAAATTCGTGTATTTACTTATTTTTATGCCTTCTTCAATACTTTTTAAATTATCATTCATGATAACGATATCCGAAACAGAAATAGCAGCATCAGATCCTAAGGCTCCCATAGAAATACCAATAGTTGCACGTTTTAAAACGGGAGCATCATTAACACCATCACCTACATAAGCAATAATTTCATTATCTTTACTTACTTTTTCATACATACTAAATTTATCTGTAGGAAGCATTTCATAGTAAACTTTATCAAGATTTAAACTATTACCAAGTTTTAAAGCTTTTTCTTTTTTATCACCGGTAAACATGAAAGTTTCTACTTTATTTTCTTTTAAATAATCTATAACATCTTTTGTATTCTCTTTAATTTCATCAGTTAAAACAAGAGATGCTACATGTTTATTATTAATATTAACATGAATATCCGTATCTATTTTACAATTACATAGTTTAGAATTACCAATCATAACTTTCATATCATCTATTTTATAAGTAATTCCCATTCCTTCAATTTCCTTGAAATCGCTTACTTTTAAAGCTTTTTCCTTAGTTTTTTTTAGTTTTATAATTGAACTTGCAATTGGATGATTAGATAGTAATTCTCCTGATACTATTATATTAATTAATTCGTTTTCATCATATTCATTATCGAAAATTTTTAAAGATGAAACAGTTAACTCACCTGTTGTTAAAGTACCAGTTTTATCAAATATTATTTTGTTTAATTTAGATAAATTATCTAAATAATTGCTTCCTTTTATAAGAATTCCTTTTTTACTACTAACTCCAAGACCGGTAAAATATGATAAAGGTACACTAATAGCAATAGCACATGGACAAGATATAACTAAGAAAGTCAAAGCTCTATATAAACTTTCTTCATAACTAACTTTACCAATAATTGGTAAGAAAACATAAGTTAAAATTGCAAGCACTAAAATAATTGGTGTGTAAACCCGACTTAATCTTGAAACATTGGTTTCAACAGAAGCTTTTCTATTACTTGCATTTTCAACAAGTTCTAAGATTTTGAAAACCATAGAATTTTCATATTTTTTCGTTGCTTTTATATAAATTAAATCACCCGTATTAATATAACCTGAATAAACTAAATCATTTTCTTTAACTTTTAATAATTCAGATTCACCTGTTATACTACTTGTATTCATGTTAGTCAAACCTTCTACAACAATTCCATCAACTGGAACTTTCTCACCTTTTTTAACTCCTAAAATATCTCCAACCAAAACATTTTCAACTGATATTTTTTTAAGTTTATCATTTTCTTTTAAATTAGCATAATCTTGTTTAATTAAAACTAAATCTTCAATAGATCTTCTAGTTCTATTAACCGCCTTTTCTTCTAAGATTTTTCCAATTAGATAAAGGGTAACAACCATAACTCCTTCCATTTTAGAACCAATTAAATAAGCACCTATACAAGATATTACAATTAATAAATTCTCATTTATAGTATGACTTTTAATAAGCATTAGAAGAGCTTTTTTAAAAGGTTTATATAAAAGTATTAGATAAGATATAATAACTAAAATATAATTAAATTTAAAATCAAGATAATTACCAAGACAAAAGAATAGTAAAGCAATTATTACTAAAGAAACAGAATATTCTTTTCTAGTCTTTTCTTTAGTTTTAATTAATTTAGAACCCGGTTCTAATTTATTAATTATTTCGTTTATTACTTCAAAAGAATTAGAAATATTTGTTTCATAAGTTAGTTTAGATGTTGAAAAGTTTAAAACAACGTCTTGAAATCTTTCATCTTTATTTAAATAATCTTCAATTTTTTTAGCACAGTTAGCGCAGTCTAAACCTGTTATTTTATAAGTATATTTCACATTAACCTCCTACATAAATCAATTACTTCATCAATGCTTTCTAATTTATTATTTTTAATATCATTGGTCATACAATTTTTCATATGATCAAAAAGTATTTCTTCCCCTAAACTTTTAAGAGCATTTGAAACTGCTGATATTTGAATTAAAATATCTTCACAATTTCTATCATCTTCAACCATTTTATTTATGCCATTTACTTGACCAGTTATTAACTTAAGTCTTCGTAAAGAACTACTTTTTATTTTTTCATTTCTTTTTACCATTTTATCTCCTCCATTATCATTATATACCCCCTAGGGGTATATGTCAAGCAAAAAAAATAACTAAATTAATAGTTATTTTATCCCATATCTTTGATTAAATTTTTCTACTTGAGTTAATTGTTTAACTAAGACTTTATCACTTGTTCTAGTATCAAAGTTTTCTTCTAAAGCAATTGAACCTACTTCGATTTTTCTATTTTTAAGTAAATCAATTCTTGTTTCATTTAAAATTACTGGTTTTTCGAAAAAAGCTACTTGTTTTATAATTAAATTTTTAATATAACCACAGGAAAATTCTAAATTAATTTCTAAGAAACTTGGAAAAAATTCATTTATATCACATAAAGTTGGAATATTTACATGAACTTTTTCTCCAGTTGTATCAACTATATATTGATGTTTATGTCCATGGAAAACTAAATTACCTTCCGATTTTTTTAAAGTACCATTTGATAAATGATGAAACATTTGAATTTGATCATTTTTAATATTAAAGAAACTATTACCATAATCTGGAAAAATTAAATCATGACGATAACTTTTTAAACATTCTAATACATCTACTTGAACTCTCGAAAAAGCACTAAAATCGTGATCTCCTCCTACTCCAAGAACTAAAATATTTTTATCAAATGGCATATTTTGTAAGAAATAATCAATTTGCTCATATACATTTGGAATAGTTTGTTCACCAGCTGAATATGTTCCATCAATTATATCTCCTCCACATAATATTAAATTAATACCACTCTTAGTAGCATAATCATACACTTTTTTTATTAAATCTAATCTTTCCTTACTATTACCAAAATGTAAATCAGAAATAGCTAATAAATTTAATTCCGTTGTTCTTTCTTTAGTTAGGATATCACAAGAAGATGAAATTAAACTTTTTTCTTTACCATAACTAGAATTAACTGGAGTATAAACTATTTCTCCGTCAGCATAGTATTTTCTTAAAAGCATAACTCCTTTATTTCTTAAATTAGTTAAATTTGTAAATAACTGTTTATTACTTATATTAAGTGTACTAGCTATTTCATTACAAGTTTTACCTTGTCTTATTAAACTTATTAATTCTAAAGTTTTATCAGACATAATTACCCCCTTAAACAAGCGTATATTATAATATATTTTTTAAAAATAAGCAAATTTTTGGTGAAAAAGAAAAAAACTTATTAAAAATAATAAATTTTTTTATTTAATTTCTTCAATAGCACTTGTAGGACAAGTTTCAATAGCTTCTTTTACAGTTTCTTTTAAATCATCTGAAATATCATCATTAATTACTTTTGATACGCCATCAACTTCAAATACTTCAGGACAAATTGCTCCACATGCACCACAACCAATGCATTGTTCTTCAATAACTTTTACTTTCATGTTTAACCTCCATATTAATTATATTTAATTTAATGTTTTTAAGCAAGTGTTTAAGTAATATTCATTAAATTAGTTAATTTATTTTTATCTATTAAATAAATACCAGTATAAGTTTCATAGTACTCTTTAATAAAATCTTGAATTTCCCTAACTACTAATTCATTACTAATATTTAATTTATCAATTTTACTAATATCAATAGTTTGAAATAATTTTAATAACTTTAAAGTGTTTTTATTAAATATATAAGTATCATTATAACAATTTTTACAAACAACTCCCCCATTTTTTAAATCAAATGTTATAATATCAGTTTCTAAACAATTATAACAATTAGTAAAATTGGGTTCTACTCCTAAAAAACTAAGATATTTAATTTCAACAATATTAGCAATAAGTAAAGGATTAAAACCTTCATTTATTTTTAATAAAGCATTTTTTAAAATATCATATAACGAATTATTAAATGTATCTTTTAAAACACTTTTAGTTAATTTTACTAAATACATAGCATAATTCATTTTCGAAAAATCTGTAAATATATTTTTTAAAGAATTAATTGGATTTCCTTCTATTAAAGTTGATATTCCTTTTGGTTTATAATTAATAGTAAAATTAGCTAGAACTAAAGTCATACTAATTCCTCTTAATTTACTTTTAATTTTTCTTGATCCCTTAGAAATAATAGAAATATAACCATATTCTTTTGTTAAAACATTTAATATTTTACTAGTTTCTCCATAGTTAGTTTCATTTAGAACTATTCCTTCGATGGTTGTTTTCAAAATTGTCACCTCTTATTTTATTGTATAAAAGATAATAATTGATATTACCAGTTTTAATAAATAAATTCCATAATACTTTTTCCATTATATCACCATTAATATAATGTTATTATTTTTTAATTTTATTCAAAATCAATATCATCTTTTAAACCAAGTTCTTGTAAATATTTTTCTCGATCACGCCAATTAGCAATAGTTTTAACATATAAAGATAAATATACTTTGGAACCTAAATATTCTTCTAAATCAATTCTTGCTTCTGTACCAATTTTTTTTAGCATAGAACCATTTTTACCTATTATAATTTTTTTTAGATTATCTCTATCAACTACAATTAAAACAGAAATATTAATAACATTTTCTTCTTTTTCAAATTCTTCTAGATAACAAGTAACAGAATGTGGTACTTCATCTTCTGTTGATCTTAAGATTTTTTCTCTTACAAGTTCGCAGATAATCATTGAAGTTGGTTGATTAGTCAAGTAATCATCATCATAGTACTTGATATCTTCTTTTAAATATTTCTTTAAAGTTTTAATTAAAGTTTCTACATTAATATTCTTAACAGAAGAAATAGGAATTATTTCTTTAAAATCATATAATTTTTGTAATTTATCAATTTCAGCTAATAAAGTTTCTTTATTTTTAATTTTATCTATTTTAGTTAAAACTAGGATTACATCTTGATTTTCTTGTTTTAATTTATTAAGTATGAATTCGTCTCCCTTACCAAATCCTTCTTTTATATCAACTAAAAAAAGTACTATATCAACATTGCTTGTCATTTGATAAGCTTTTTGGTTTAGGACATTACCAAGTTTATGTTTTGGTTTATGAATACCAGGAGTATCAACAAATACTATTTGAGAATCCTTATCATTATAAACTCCTTGAATAATATTTCTGGTTGTTCCGGATTTATCAGAAGTAATTGCTATGTGTCGTTCTAAAATAGCATTTAAAAGAGTACTTTTTCCAACATTAGGACGTCCTACAATACTTACAAAGCCTGATTTCATAGATTGTCCTCATTAAACATAACTGGAGTTAATTCTTTTAGAGTATAAGTTTCCATTTTATCTTTAGTATATAAGTATACCTTAGCATCTTGGTTAAAAAATTCAATTAAAACTTGTCTACAAATAAAGCAAGGAGAAGCAATTTTTTCACTTGCATTCATAATATGAATTTCTTTAAAATCACCTTTTTTATAACCATGACTAATTGCATTTACAACAGCACTTCTTTCAGCACAAATAGTTGCTCCATAAGAAGCGTTTTCAACGTTTACTCCAACAAATTCTTGGTTATCATTAGTTATAATAATACAAGCTACTTTAAAATTAGAATAAGGAGCATATGCATTATCTAATAATTTTTCTAGTTTTTCTTTCATTTCAATTCCTTTCTAAATACTCTTTAACCGGTCCATAAGTTTTTCTATGTAAAGAAGTTATACCATGTTCTTTAATTGCTTCTATATGTTTTTTAGTAGGATAACCTTTATTATTTTTAAAATCATAATAAGGATATTTTTTATCAAGTTCTAACATCATTCTATCTCTTACTACTTTAGCAATTACACTTGCAGCAGCTATACTTAAACTTTTACTATCACCTTTAATAATAGAATTACTTGGAATATCAGTATTAAGCTTCATGGCATCAATTAATAAATATTCTGGTTTTACTTTCATATTATTAATAGCATCTAACATAGCAAGTTTAGTTGCTTCATAGATATTTACTTCATCTATTTTATCATTATCAATTATACCAATTCCATAGCTTATGGCATCTTTTACTAGGATATCATAAAACATTTCTCTTTTTTTCTCACTTAATTTTTTAGAATCTGTTAAGCCTGCTAATTTATAATTAACTGGTAAAATAACTGAACAAGCAACAACTGGGCCAACTAAAGGACCACGTCCTACTTCATCAATTCCAGCTATTAAAGTAATACCTTTATTTAATAATTCTCTTTCAAATGTATATAAATCTTCCATTATAAATTACTTAACTTATCTTTAATAATAGTACTTACTTCTTTCATATCACATTTACCTTTTACAAGAGAAGTAAGTTCTTTCATGATAAGTCCCATATCTTTATTACTAGTCGGTTTTACTTTTTCAAATACGGAAGCAATTATATTTTCTAATTCATCACTTGTTAATTGAGCTGGTAAATATTCTTGAAGTAAAGCTATTTCTTCTTTGGTTTTAGCAATTAAATCTTCTCTATTACCTTTTTCAAATTCTAAAATAGATTCTTTTCTTGTTTTAATACCACGACTTATAATATCAATTACTAAATTATCATCAATTACAGCTTTAGAATTAATATGTTCTAAGTCAACACTTCCTTTTATACCTCTTAAAGTTTGTAGTTTTAAAGTATTTTTTTCCTTTAAAGCACTTATAATATCTGCTTGTATTTTTTCATACATTTTAATCACCTTCCTTTATAATTATAACTTAAAT
>CAKPFH010000046.1 GCA_934153655.1 uncultured Bacilli bacterium | reverse complement strand
GCAAGTATAAAATGATAAAAAAACTAGATTTTTCAATATCTAGAGAAGATTTTTATAGCACAACTGTCAAACTAGGGAATTACAAGAATTTTTAAATAATTAATTAATAAAAGTAAAAATAAATGTAAAATAATTAATATTAACTAAAAAAAATAGAAAAAATAAAAAAATATGTTATAATAAAATTAAGAATAGGGAGGATATATGAATATATTAAATGTTACAAGTGAAATTAAACCACTTAAAGAAGTTTTAGTTCACCGTCCAGGAAAAGAACTATTAAACTTAACACCTAATACATTACAAGAATTATTGTTTGATGATATTCCTTTTTTAAAGGATGCTCAAGCTGAACATGATGAATTTGTTCAAATTTTAAGAAATAATGATATAAATGTTGTTTATCTTGAAGATTTGATGGCAGAGACTTTGGATTCTAATCCAAAATTAAAACCTAGATTTATAAAAAGATTTATAAAAGAAGCAGGAATTAATACTCCTAAGTATCGTGATTTAGTATATGATTACTTGATGAGTATTAAAAATACTAAAGCATTTGTTTTAAAAACAATGGAAGGTATTCAAATAAGTGAATTAGATAAGAATAAAAGAGTAATGGAAAAATCTCTTGTTGATTTGGTAACTGCTGAAAGTGATTTTATAGTAGATCCTATGCCAAACTTGTATTTCACAAGAGATCCATTTGCAACTATCGGGTCGGGTATATCTTTAAATAGAATGTATTCAGTTACAAGAAATAGAGAAACAATTTATGCTGATTATATTTTTACTCATCATCCAAAGTATAAAGGACATGTTGATAAGTATTATGATCGTACTTTTGATTGTCATATTGAAGGTGGAGATATTTTAAATTTAACTGATAAAGTACTTGCAGTTGGTATTAGTCAAAGAACTGAACCAGGAGCAATTGATAAACTAGCTAAAGAAATATTTAAAAATAAAGATTGTAAAATTGAAACAATTTTAGCGTTTAATATTCCTGTTTCACGTGCTTTTATGCATCTTGATACTGTATTTACTCAAATAGATTATGATAAATTTACTTATCATCCAGGTATTATGGAAACTTTACAAGTATTTGAAATTAAAGAGGGAAATGATCCTAATAGTGATGAGGATTTAAAAGTTAAAGAAATTCATGATTCTCTTGAAAATATTTTAAGTAAATATTTAAAACGCGATATTACTTTAATTCCATGTGCTGGAGGAGATAAAGTTGCAAGTGAACGTGAACAATGGAATGATGGAACTAATACTTTATGTATAGCTCCAGGAGTTGTTGTTGTTTACAATAGAAATAATGTAACTAATGAAATATTAAGAAGTCATGGTATTAAAGTATTTGAAATGCAAAGTGCTGAATTATCACGTGGTAGAGGTGGACCAAGATGTATGAGTATGCCACTTATCAGGGAGGATTAAGTGAATCTTAAAAACCGTGATTTTTTAAAACTTTTAGACTATACGGAAGATGAAATTAGATATTTATTAGATCTTGCTCATAAATTTAAAAAAATGAAACATGAAGGAGTGGAACATAAATATTTAAAAGGTAAAAATATTGCTTTACTTTTTGAAAAGACATCTACAAGAACGCGTTGTGCTTTTGAAGTAGCTGCCAGTGATTTAGGAATGCATTCAACTTATCTTGATCCTAAAAGTAGTCAA
Source organism: uncultured Bacilli bacterium (assembly GCA_934153655.1). Lineage (GTDB taxonomy): Bacteria > Bacillota_I > Bacilli_A > RF39 > UBA660 > RUG591. Next base: position 6,826 of record CAKPFH010000046.1, on the reverse strand, counting down.
ATGGGTAAAAAAGAAAGTATTGAAGACACAGCAAAAGTATTATCACGTATGTATGATGGAATTGAATATCGAGGATTCTCTCAAAGTATTGTTGAGGAACTTGCTGAAGCTTCAAGTGTACCTGTTTGGAATGGTTTAACTGATGAATTCCATCCAACGCAAATGCTTGCTGATATGTTAACAATTGAAGAAGTATTTGGTCATTTAAAAGGATTACAATTAACATTTGTTGGTGATTTAAGAAATAATGCTGGTAATTCTTTAATGGTAGTATGTTCTAAAATGGGAATTAATTTTGTTGGCTGTGGTCCTAAAGAATTATGGCCAAAAGAAGAATTAATTGAAACATGTAAAGCTATTGCTTTAAAAAACTCTGTAACTATAACTTTCACTGAAGATTTAATGGAAGGATGCAAGAATAGTGATATTATCTATACTGACGTTTGGGTATCAATGGGTGAACCTGATAGTGTTTGGGAACAAAGAATTAAATTACTAAAAAAATATCAAATAAAAGAATCTTGTTTTCAAAAAGAAAATGCCATTTTCATGCATGCTTTACCATCTTTTCATGATTTAAATACAACAATTGCCAAAGATATCTATGAAAAATTTAAAATACCAGAAATGGAAGTAGAAGATAAAGTGTTTGAATCTAACAAATCAAAAGTATTTATTGAAGCTGAAAATAGATTACATACAATTAAAGCAGTTATTTATGCTACTTTAAAGGAGGATTAATGAAAAGTATTAATAATTATTGTGAAATAGCACCTTTAAAAACAGTTCTTTTACATAGACCAGGTAATGAATATCTAAATTTAACTCCTAATACTTTAGAAAGATTATTATTTGATGATATTCCCTATTTAAAAATAGCTAAAGAAGAACATGATAAATTTGCTGAAGCTTTAAGAAAAGAAGGAGTAGAAGTAGTTTATTTAGTAGATTTAGTAGCTGAAGCTTTAGATACTTCAATTACAATTAGAAGAGAATTTCTAAAACAATTTATTAAAGAAGGAGGAATTACTTCTAAAAAAGTATTTGATATTGTTTATGAATATTTAAATAATATTAAAGATAATAAAGAATTAGTTAGTAAATGTATTGAAGGTGTTGATATTACAGAGCTTAAGAAATTAAGAGAAAGTTCTGGTTTCTATGCAACTCGTGATATTGGAAAAATGATATTAGATCCACTTCCAAATTTATATGCTCCAAGAGATCCATTTGCAACTATTTGTAATATGGTATCAATTCATAGAATGTATTCAGTTACAAGACAAAGAGAAACAATATTTGGAGAGTATATATTTAAATATCACCCAAAATATAAAAAAATAAAAACTTGTTATTCGAGATATGATTCTTATTCAATTGAAGGTGGAGATATTCAAGTATTAGATGATAAAGTACTTGCAGTTGGTATTAGTCAAAGAACTGAACCAGATGCTATTGCTCAACTTGCAAATAATATTTTTAAAGATAAAAATAATAAATTCGAAGTAATACTTGCTATTGATATTCCTGATGAAAGAAGTTTTATGCATCTTGATACAGTTTTAACGAGAGTTGATTATAAAAAGTTTGCAGTTCATTCTCATGTTATGGATATTTCAACTGTTTATGAATTAAAACTTGGTAAAAATAAAGAATTATCAATTAAAAAACTAGATATGACAATTGATAAAATTTTAGAAAAATATTTACATATTGATAAAGTAGAATTAATTAAATGTGGTAATGGTAATAGAATTGCTGCTGAACGTGAACAATGGAGTGATGGAGTTAATACTTTATGTGTTAAACCTGGTGTTGTTATTACTTATGATCGAAACTTTATTACTAATAAGGCTTTAAGAGATCATGGCGTTAAAGTAATTGAAATTCCAAGTTGTGAATTATCACGTGGTAGAGGTGGACCACATTGTATGAGTATGGCACTTGTAAGGGAGGACTTATGAATTTAAAAAATAGAGATTTCTTAAAATTATTAGATTATACACCTGAAGAGATTAGATATTTATTAGATCTTGCTCATGATTTTAAAAAGAAAAAACGTGGAGGAATTGAACATGAATATTTAAAAGGTAAAAATATTGCTTTACTTTTTGAAAAAACCTCAACTAGAACGCGTTGTGCTTTTGAAGTTGCTGGTTATGATTTAGGTATGAATGTAACTTTCTTAGATCCTGTTAGTAGTCAAATGGGTAAAAAAGAAAGTATCGAGGATACGGCCAGAGTATTATGTCGTATGTATGATGGAATTGAATATCGTGGATTTTCTCAAAGTATTGTTGAGGAACTTGCTGATGCATCAAGTGTACCAGTTTGGAATGGTTTAACTAATGAATTTCATCCAACTCAAATGCTTGCCGATTTAATGACAATTGAAGAACATTTTAAAAAATTAAAAGGCTTGAATTTTGTTTTTATGGGTGATGGACGTAATAATGTTGCTAATTCTTTAATGGTAGCTTGTGCTAAAATGGGACTAAATTATACTTGTTGTAGTCCAAAAACTTTATGGCCTGAAAAGGAATTAGTTGATACTTGTCGTATGATTGCTAAGAAAAATGGTTGTACTATTACTCTAACAGATAATGTTAAACTTGGTACTTTAAATCAAGATGTTGTTTATACTGATGTTTGGGTATCAATGGGTGAACCTGATGAAGTATGGGAACAAAGAATTAAATTACTTAAAAAATTCCAAGTTAATAAAAAAGTAATTGATAATATGAATCCAAATGCGATTTTCTTGCATTGCTTACCATCTTTTCATGATTTAAATACAGAAATTGGTAGAAGTATTCATGATAAATTTGGTCTTGATGAAATGGAAGTAACAGATGAAGTATTTGAATCTAATAAATCTAAAGTATTTGATGAAGCAGAAAATAGAATGCATACAATAAAAGCAGTTATTTATGCAACGTTAAAGGATTAATATGAGTAAAATTGTTGTAGCCTTAGGAGGAAATGCTCTTGGATCTACTCCAGATGAGCAACTTAAATTATTAGAAGATACGGCTAAAATAATTGTAAAATTAATAAAATTAGGACATGATGTTATTATTACCCATGGAAATGGACCTCAAGTAGGATCTATTTCCTTGGCCATGGAGTATTCCCATACAGGAATTAATACACCTAGTATGCCTTTTCCTGAATGTGGAAGTATGAGTCAAGGTTATATTGGTTACCAATTACAACAAGTTCTAGAAAATGAACTAGAGCAAAACAAAATTAAAAAAAGTTGTGTAACAGTTATAACACAAGTACTAGTAGATGCTAAAGATAAAGCCTTTAAACATCCTACTAAACCAATTGGTTCTTTCTATACCAAAGAAGAAGCCATGAAAATTAGTAAAGAAAAAGGGCAAATATTTGTAAGTGATGCTGGTAGAGGTTATAGGAGAGTAGTACCATCTCCCAAACCAATAGATATTATTGAAAAAAAATCAATTAAGTTATTAATTGAAAATGGAGTAATTGTAGTAGCTTCAGGCGGAGGAGGAATACCGGTTATAAAAAACAAAAAAACTGGTAAATTAGAAGGAGTAGATGCTGTAATTGATAAAGATAAATCAGCTGCTTTACTTGCAAAAGAATTAAATGCTGATATGTTATTAATTCTAACAGCAATTCCTAAAGTTTATTTAAATTTTGGTAAAGAAAATCAAACCGAATTAAATGAAATGACGACAGATGAAGCAAAAACTTATATTAAAAATAAAGAATTTGCTGAAGGAAGTATGTTACCAAAAATAGAAGCATGTCTAGATTTTTTAGATGATAATAAAAAAATTGCTATGATTACCTCTTTAAAAGATGCAATATATCTTGATAAAAAAAATATTGGTACTAAAATAATAAGAGGAGGAGAAAAAAATGAGTAAAAAGAAAAAGTCAGGATTTGCTTTATCGGCTTTTTCCATAATTTTAATTCTATTATTTGGCCTTGGTATTTTATCTCATATTTTACCAGGTGCTAAATTTGTAGGAGAAGAAATTGTTAATGGTAGTGGTACTGTTGGTGCTAAACTATCAGATGTATTAATGGCTCCAATTTTAGGATTTGCAGACAGTATTGATGTTTGTGTGTTTGTCCTAATTTTAGGTGGATTTCTTGCTATTATAACTAAAACCGGAGCTCTTGAAACAGGAATTCATGTTTTAGTTAAAAAACTAAAAGGAAGAGAATTAATTTTAATTCCAATTTTGATGTTTATTTTCTCAGTTGGAGGAACAACTTATGGTATGCTTGAAGAAACCGTTGGTTTTTATGTTTTATTAGCAGCAACTATGATGGCTGCTGGAATGGATCCTTTAGTAGGATCAGCAACTATTTTACTTGGAGCTGGATCTGGAGTTTTAGGTTCAACTATTAACCCATTTGCAACTGGAGCTGCTATTGCTGCACTACCAGCTGGAGTTCAAGTAAACCAAGGATTAATTATTTTAATTGGAACATTCTTATGGCTTACAACGTTATTAATTTCTGTTATTTTTGTTATGACCTATGCAGCTAAGGTTAAAAAAGATAAAGGTTCAACTTTCTTATCTTTAAGAGAACAAAAAAATGCTGAAAAGAAATTCGGTAACTATGCTGAAAAATTTGAAGATAAAGATATTAAGTTAACTGGTAAACAAAGAATTACCTTAGTATTATTTGGTATTACTTTCTTAGTAATGATTGTAGGATTTATTCCATGGGGTGAATTCAATATCACTTTCTTTGATAAATTTACTGGTTGGTTAACAGGTTCTACTTTTGGTAATTGGTATTTCAATGAATCTTCTTTATGGTTCTTAGTCATGGCAATTATCATTGGTATTGTTAATAAAATGGGTGAAAAAGGTATTGTTGATACATTTGTTGATGGAGCAGATGATATGGTTGGAGTAATTTTAATTATTGCTCTTGCCAGAGGTGCAAGTGTTTTAATGGGTGTTACTCATTTAGATAATTATATTATTTATAATGCTGCTAATATTCTAAAGAATGTACCTGAATTTATCTTTACTCCACTTAACTATATTTTACATGTAGTATTATCTATTTTAGTTCCATCATCATCAGGACTTGCTACTTTATCATCTCCAATTATTGGTCCACTTGCCTCAGAACTTGGTTATAGTGTTGAAGCAACTCTAATGACTTTAGTTTCAGCAAACGGACTTGTAAACCTTATTACTCCAACATGTGGAGCAATTATGGGAGGACTTGCTCTTGCTAAAGTAGAATATTCAACTTGGTTTAAATGGGCTCTTAAAATAGTTTTAACAATTGCACTTGCTAATATAATAGTATTAACACTTGCAACTCTTATATTTTAATTAAAATAAAGGACGCTAACAATTAGTGTTCTTTTATTATATTCTAAAAAAATAAAAAATCAGGTTGCTAAGAAATAATAAAAAAATCAAAAAAAATAAAAAAAAGTCAATTTGTCAATTTGTAATCGTGTATAGTAAGAAAACCACCTTTAAACTACTAATTTACTTAATAATAGTTTAATAAATAGGTTAAATTGCTTAAAAAATAAAGATAAATTAAAAAATTAACTATTTGCATTTAAAAGTAATACTTGCTAAGATGTTTTTAGTCATGACTTAAAGGAGGCAAATGGTTAGAATTAAAAGAAATAATATAAGTTTTGAATATGAAATAAAAAAATTATAATAAAATATATGAAAAAATAATAAGAGTTATCTTAGTTAATTTAAATTGGTATAAAAGTATTATTAAAAGAGAAAAAATACCATTTAAAGAAGTTATAGAAACACCTTATCCAAGTGAAGATGTTGAAGGAAATGTTTCTAAAATAATAAATATAAATATGGACAAAGTAAGTAAGATGAATTATAATGAAATTACAAATGATTTATATTTTTATAAATTATTAACTATTACTAATAAATATGCCACTTGCTAAAATAATTGAAATAACTGGTATATCAAAAAGTAATTTAGAACTTGTTCAAAAAGAAATATAATACTAAGGTGATTTAATATCACTTTTATTTTCTAAGTAATTAATCTTACTAATAAACATATAATTAAAAAAATGAGGTTTATATGAAATTATTAGTAAGTGATTATGATAATACTTTAAAATGTAATATATTAGATTTAAAAATAAATATTTATTATTTAAAAAAATTTATTGAAGATGGTAATATTTTTCTTTTAAATACAGGTAGACCATATAATAGTATAATAAAAGAAATTAATAAATATAAAATACCATATCATTATTTAAGTTGTAATGATGGTAATATTTTATTTGATAGTAATAATAATATATTATATTTATCTTCTTTAGATAATATTATCTATGAAGAATTAAAAAAATTAAAAAAAATTTATAAAATGTCAATTAATACTATTAAATATTTAGAAAATGTATTAGAATATGAAATAATTATTTCGAAATTAGATAAATTATTTTTATTAAAATTAGATAAAATTATGATAAAATATAATATGTGTTATAAAGTTTTTAATGAAGGAGAAATACATATATATATTTATCATAAAGATATTTCTAAATCTAAATCGATTGAATTAGTAAGTAATTTAGAAAATATAAGTAAAAATAATATTTATACTATTGGAGATAATATAAATGATTTAGAAATGTTAAGAGATTATAATGGTTATGCTATAGCAAGTGCTAAAGAAGAAATTAAAGAAATTGCTGGTAATAGTATAACTAGTGTTTCTTGTTTAATTAGAAAACTAAGGAGTCTAACTATTAAAAGTCAATAGTAAAATTAAAAATTTTAATAGTTTGATATAAATTGGAATTTATCCCAC
>CAKPFH010000045.1 GCA_934153655.1 uncultured Bacilli bacterium | reverse complement strand
GTTGCTGATAAAAAGAATTTAAATGAAACTTATAAATGGTTTGATTATAATGATTTCATGTGGGCTAATGCTGTTACCGTTAATAAAGATGTAATGGACAATTACTATGGTTATAGTGGTGCTGATACTAGTAAAGAAATGAATGTTAACATAGAAACTAATGAAGAAGTTAGTGAAACTAAAGCAGTTACAACTTATACAAGTGGTAATAAAGGAGTTGATAGTTCAACATCAACGGCAACTTTTAAATTTACAACATCAAGTGCTGGAGTTTTAACTTTTGATTATAGTGTTAGTAGTGAAACAAATTATGATAAATTAACAATTAAAATAAATAATGGTAGTACAGATACAACTTTAGTAAATGCTATAAGTGGTACTTTAAATGGAAGTAAAGAATATAACTTAGTTGCTAATACTTCTTATACTTTAACTGCAAGTTATACTAAAGATAGTAGTTCAGCAAATGGATCAGATCAAGCAACTATTTCTAATATTACTATAACATCAACTTTATCAAGTGATTTAGCATATACAGCAGATGCAACTTACCCATATACATCTGAAACAAAAGATGTAACATTTGTAACTCCTGCTAAAAAACAAATGGCTGCATCTAGTTATACTTATGATGAAACAACAGGAATTTATACTTTAACAAATCCAACTAGTACAGCTTATACATCAGCTAATATTGGTAATTATACTTGTAATTCAAGTGTTAAAACAACATGTGTTAAAATGTATGAAATAAAAACTTTAAATAATCAAAATGTCGTAACAACTGTAAATGTTCATACAGGATCAAATAAAGGAGACTTTGCAAGTGTTTTAGGTCAAGAAGTAAAAATGGAAGATATAACAACTATGTGGGTATGGATACCAAGATATAAATATGTAATATTCAATGGTAATAACGGATTAAGTGAAGAACAAGAAATAAAAATACAATTTGAACATGGAATAGATAAAACCGGAACAGTTTCATGTACGGAAAATATTTTAACAGCAAACGATTCATCTTCAAGTGAAACATGTACAGATACAACTAATGGAACAATTGTTAACAACAAAAGTACTTATACTCACCCAGCATTTACATTTGGAGATGAAGAATTAACCGGTATTTGGTATGCTAAATTTGAAATGTCAACTGATCAAACTTCTGAATGCGTGACAAGTCAATCAACAACAAATTGTGATAAAGTGCATGATAATATCTATGTAAAACCAGATCAAATATCTTTAAGATATCAAAAGATAGCAAATGAATTTCAAAGTATAAGAAATATGGAATTATTTAATAATATTCATGGGTTTAATCAAAATGAAACTGCTACAACTAGTAGTCAAACCGGAGAAATAACAAATGATAATAATAATATAGATATACATATGCAAAAGAATATGGAGTGGGGTGCTGCAACATATCTTGCATATTCTAAATATGGTAAATATGGAAATTCTTTATATACAGGTATTTATAAAAGAGTTTATAAAAATAACTGGTATCAAAATGCAAGTGGTTTATATATATATAAAACTGGATATTCAGGCTATAGTTATAATGCAAGTTCTTCAACAACCAATACCACTTCTTATAATGATTTAACTGATTTAGGCTCAGGTAAAGGTTATAAAGGAGCTGGTGCTTCAACTACTGGTACTGTTTATGGAATATATGATATGAATGGTGGAGCCTGGGATTATACAATGGGAAATGAAGTTAACACGTCAGGTGCTTTCTATTCATCAAGTGCTGGATTTACAACTAATCCTTTATCAAAATATTATGATAAATATTCTTATAATACGTCAAATTATTCTAAAGAAAGTATATCGAGAGGTCATTTAGGAGATGCTACTAGGGAAATGACAAAGAAATATATAAATGGTACAGGCGGTTCTTGGGAAGATTCATTTAGACATTTTCCTTATTCTAACTATTCTTGGTTTGGATATGGAGGGGATTCACTTTCAACTTATGGCTATGGTATTACTCTTTCATATTATGCAAATGGAAATGGATATAATACTAATTCTTCACGACCAGTTTTAGTTGTCTCACGTAATTTCCCATGGTTAGAAAAATAATAAAAAAATAAAATAAAATTATTGACTTTTATAAAAAAATGGTTATATAATATAACTAATTAAAGCGTTGATGCAGAGAAGTATTATATTTAGTTACTTTTAGAGAGTTAATGGTTGGTGAAAATTAACAGGAAGAATATAAGAATAACACTGTGGAGCATATTTCTGAAATTAGTAAGAAGTATCGGTTTATGCCGTTATCAAAAAGAGATATCAAGCACTGATAAGAAGAGTGGTACCGTGACTAGTCGCCTCTTTTAATCGGTGCTTTTATTTTTAAGGAGGATATATGAAAATAGATGTAAAAGATGTCATGAATGATTTAGAGAAGTATATGGGGAAAAAGGTTGTAATAGATGGTTGGGTTAGAAATCATCGTAAGCAAAAGGAATTTGGTTTTATTGATTTTAGTGATGGAACTTGTTTTAAAAATGTTCAATTAGTTTATGATAATAAATTAGCTGATTTTGAAGAAATTACTAAGATTAAAGTTGGTTCTAGTTTAGAAGTAGAAGGTGAGGTTATTAAATCTGAAGGAAGTGGCCAAGACTTTGAAATTAAAGTTAGTAGTATTAAAGTAATTGGAGAATGTCCTGATGAATATCCTATTCAACCTAAAAGACATACAAGAGAGTTTTTAAGAGAACAAGCGTATTTAAGACCTAGAACTAATTTGTTTAATGCAGTTTTTCGTGTTAGAAGTGTTGCTGCTTATGCAATTCATAATTATTTTCAAGAAAGAGGCTATGTATATTTCCATGCTCCTTTAATTACAGCAAGTGACTGTGAAGGGGCCGGTCAAATGTTTCAAGTTACAACTCTTGATTTAAATAGAATTGCTAAATCAGGAGAAGTTGATTACTCAAAAGATTTCTTTGGTAAAACAGCTGCTCTTACTGTATCAGGTCAACTTGAAGCTGAAACATTTGCTCTTGCTTATAAAAAAGTTTATACTTTTGGTCCTACTTTTAGAGCTGAAAATTCTAATACTAAAACTCATGCAAGTGAATTTTGGATGATTGAACCTGAAATTGCTTTTTGTGATTTAGAAGGTGATATGAATGTCATGGAAGATATGCTTAAATATGTAGTTAAGTATGTTCTTGATAATTGTAAAGATGAAATGAAATTCTTTGATAGCTTTGTTGAAAAAGGTTTACTAGAAAAATTAAATAAATTATTGACTAGTCATTTTACAAGAATTAGTCATCATGATGTAATTTCTATTTTAAAAGAGGCTAAGGTTGACTGGGAATTTAAACCTGAATATGGAGAAGATATTGCTAAAGAACATGAAAAATATATAACTGAATACTTTGATGGTCCTGTATTTATAACAAACTGGCCAAAAGATATCAAGGCTTTCTATATGAAATTAAATCCTGATAAAGAAACTGTTGCTGCTGTTGACTTGGAAGTACCAGGAGCCGGAGAATTAATGGGTGGATCTCAAAGAGAAGAAGACTATGATAAATTAGTTAATCGTATGAAAGAATTAGATATGGATGCTTCATCTATGGAATGGTATTTAAATTTAAGAAAATTTGGAGGATGTCCTCATTCAGGATTTGGAATGGGCTTTGAAAGATTATTAATCTATCTAACTGGAGTTGAAAACATTCGTGATGTTATCCCTTATCCAAGAACTCCAGGTAACTGTGAATATTAAAAAAAGTAGTATTATCGTTTGATAATATTACTTTCTTTTTTTAACTTAAAGCATAATCAAGTCTTAATTTATCAGCAACCGTTATAATAAACTCTGAATTAGTAGGTTTTGATCTATCAATATCAACACTATAACCAAATATTTCTTGCATGTAATCCCAATTGCCTCTATTCCAACTAATTTCAATAGCATGTCTAATTGATCTTTCAACTCGTGAAACCGTCGTATTAAAATTATCAGCTATCTTAGGATATAATTCTTTGGTTATTCCAGTTGAAATATCGGGGTGAAATAATATCTCTGTTATTCCTTCTCTTATATAAGAATAACCCTTAATATGAGAAGGAACTCCAAGTTCGTGTAAAACTTTAGTAATTGCAATTTGTAAATTATTGTGATACAAATCAATTGTTCTTGACTTAGTACTTATTGTATTAGTACACTCAAGTATTTTCTTTTCAAGTTCAGGTAATTCAAATGGTTTAAGCATGAAATAATTAACATTTAAACTAGCAACTTTTCTTATTACCTCTTGCGTATTATAAGAAGTTAAAACAATTACTTTAGGTAAATTTTCAATATTCTTGATATCTTCAAGAACTGAAATACCATCTTTCTTAGGCATAATTAAATCTAATAAGATAAGATCATAATTACCAAGATTTTCCTTAATTAATTTTACTCCTTCAATACCATTATTAGCAACATAACTAATATCAATTACTGCGTGACTACTAAAATACTCCTTTACCATGTCGACAAGTTGAACATTGTCGTCTACCATAAGTACTCTAATTTTATTCATAATATCCCTTTCTTACTACACGCACTACTATGATTACATTATATAATAATCTACAAATTTTTTAAAGACCCTTTTTTGTCGAATTTTGTCGATTACTTTATTTTACTTGTTAAATCAAGGAAACTTTTAGCATCTAAAGAAGCATTTCCTATTAAATAACCATCTAAATTACTAATTTTTTCTAGATTGCCAATATTATTTAAATTAACACTTCCTCCATATAAAACTTTAATATCTAAAAGATAAGTATTTTTTAAATAACTTTTAATATAACTAATAATATTTTCAATTTCTTTAATATCTAAAACTTTATTAGTTCCAATAGAAAAAATAGGTTCATAAGCAATTATAATTTCATTATTTAAAAGAGTTATATTATTTTCTAAAGCTTCATCTAATTCTTTTTTTAAAACTTTTTTAGTTAAATTATTATTATATTCTTCTTCAGTTTCTCCAATACAAATAATTGGAATAATATTATTTTTTAAAGTAAGATTTACTTTATCACTTATATATTTACTATCATTAAAATATTTTCTTCTTTCTGAGTGTCCTATTAAAACATATTTAATATTAAAATCTAAATATTGTTTAATAGAAGTATCTCCTGTAATAGAACCTAGTTCTTTAAAAGAAATATCTTGAGAACCTATATTATATTTACTAAAATAAGGAATATATAAATTACTTGGAAAAAAGATAACATTATTAATTTTTTTATTGTCTATTTCTTTTAAATAATTATCTATTTCTTTTTTAGTTAAATTCATTTTAAAATTAGCAGCAATTATTTTCATTTAAGTTCTCCTTCAACTAAATTAAATAATTTTTCAACTGATTTATTTTCTTCATAATATTTTAAATTTTTATACATGTCTTTAACTATATCAGGATTATTTTTAATTTTTTTCATTACTCTAGTAAAACCAAAGGGATTATGAATCCAAATACCAAATTTATTTTTAGTTACAAATTTAGCATTATAGTTTTCTTGACCACCATTTCCTGGTATTAAAATCATTGGTGTTTTCATTTCTAGCGCTTCGGTAACTGATAATCCACCTGGTTTGGTTATCACAAGATTTGCTATATTAAGTAAATTAGAAACATCACTTGTAAAACCTAAAACAGTTATATTTTTAATATTTTCTTCATCAATATAATTATTTACTTTATTTTGTAATTCAACATTTTTACCAGAAACAAAGATTATATTATAATCTAAATTAAGTTTTAAAAGTGCTTTTAAATATTTAAAAGAAAAACTAGATCCCATTGATCCTCCTCCAAAGAAAAGAATAATTGGTTTGTTGTTCATTATATTATATTTTAATTTAATTTTATCTTTATTATCTAGTCTTTTAAATTTAGAAGATAGAGGTATTCCAAAAGGACATATTTTCTTTTCATCTACTCCAAATTTTAATAATTCTTGTTTTACTATATCATTACTAACAACTATGTAATCTTCATATTTATGATTTTGAAGCCACATACAATTAGAAGAATAATCAGTTATAATAGTAATGATTTTAGTATTAGTATGATATTTTTTATTAACACTTCCCATCATTATTCCACCAAAGAAATGGGTTGCTATTAAAATATCTGGATTGTATTCTAATAAATCTTTTTGTAATTTTTTATTTAAACAAGCCTTGGTATATATTTTATAAGGTTTAGTAACTATTTTATTATCAGTTAATTCATAACCAATAGTTGCTGGTATACTATTTTGAACCATAAAATTAAGATTAAAAGATTTAACAGTTAATTTTCCAATTAAACTAGCATAGTCCATAACATCAATTATTTTAACTTCATATTTATCATTTCCATGTTCTTTAAAATAATCATATATATAATTTGCAACAGTCTTATGACCTGATCCATATGATGCATATGTAATTAATATTTTCTTTTTCATATATTAACACCTGGTAATTCTTTTCCTTCCAAATATTCTAAAGAAGCTCCTCCTCCGGTTGAAATATGAGTAAATTTATCTTTATAACCCATATTAATAACACATGAAGCTGAGTCTCCCCCTCCAACAATGCTAGTTGCATCTAACTTACTAATAACTTCACATAAGAACTTAGTTCCTTCTTGATAAGAAGGGTTTTCATAATAACCCATTGGTCCATTCCAAAAAATAGTTTTACTTTTTTCAAGATAACTTTTAAATAATTCTTCTGTTTCAGGTCCAATATCAAGACCAATTTCTTCATCACCAATATTTTTAGTAATAGTTCTAGTTCCATCAATTTCTAAAGCAACAACATGATCAACAGGTAAAATAATTTTCTCCATTGGAAGAGTTTTAACAAAACTAATAGCATCATCATCAACTAAGGATTTCCCAATACTAACTCCTTTAGCTTTTAAAATAGTATAAGCCATAGCTCCTCCAACTAAGATATAATCAGCTTTTTTACTTAAATTTTCAATAGTTTTTAACTTATCACTTAACTTAGCTCCTCCTAAAATAATAGTAAAAGGATGACTTGGATTATTTTTAATTTTATCAAGTTCTTCAATTTCTTTTAAAACTAAAAATCCTAAACAACTTGGTAAATGCTTACTTATTCCAACGTTAGAAGCATGTTTACGATGACATGTACCAAAAGCATCATTTATAAAAATATCACCTAAACTAGCCCAATAAGAACTAAGAGTATCATCACAACCACTTTCCAATTTACCATCTAAGTCTTCAAACCTAGTATTTTCAAGTAAAACAATATCTTTACTTTTCATATTTTTAATAGTATCATCTACAATTTTACCCTTTGTCTCAGGAACAAATATTACTTCTTTATTTAAAAGTTCACTTAAACGAATACTAATAGGTTTTAAAGAATATTTAACTTTATCTTCTTCCGTTTTAACTTTACCAAGATGTGATAATAAAATAATTTTACAATTATTATCTAAACAATAATTAATAGTTTTTAAACTTTCTTTAATTCTATTATCATCAACTATAACTCCATCTTTAATAGGAACATTAAAGTCAACTCTAATAATAACAGTTTTATTTCTTAAATTAGTTTCATCTATTCTTATCATATATCCTCTTTTCATTTTAATTATAACATTTATTAATATTAGTAGCAATAAAACAAAAATTAATTGACAAAAAAATCGTTAAGAAAACAAAAACAAATACTTAAAAATGTGTTAAAAAATGTCTAAATTTGTCTATTTTGTAAATTTCTAAGAAATTAAAATGATTCGTATATATTATATTTAGGAGGTAGTATGAAAGATTTAATAAATGATACTTTCTTTGATAATATAAATGGTTATAAACTAGATATTAATCAAAGAAAAATAATAACTGATAATAAAACTAATATCTTAGTAGTAGCAGGAGCAGGATCAGGTAAAACTTTAACTATAGTTGGAAAAATAAAATATTTAATAGAAAAACTAGGAGTTAATAAAGAAGATATCTTATGTATTTCTTTTACCAATGAAACTGTTAATAGTTTAAAACAAAAACTAAATTTAGAAATAGATATTTATACATTTCATAAACTAAGTTTAGAAATATTAAAAGATAATCATGAATATTTTAAAATAACAGAAAGTGATTACTTAGAATATATAGTAAATGAATTCTTTGAAAATATTATTTATAATACTAATTTAATTAAATATGTAATAGGTTACTTTAAGTATTATATAAAAGAAGATATAAACTATGAATTATTAAAAACTATTTATTTAAAGGAATTTATATCATATAAAAAATTAATAATTAAATTTATTAATATGATTAAGAGTAATGATCATAATATTTATAATTTTAAAAAATATTTAAAAAGAAATAGATATATTTTTAATTTTAAAAAACAATATAAAAATAAATGCTTTTTAGTAATAATGTTTACTATTTATAAAATATATTTAGAAGAATTAAATAGTAGTTTAGAAATAGATTTTGATTTAATGATAACTAAAGCTTATTATAGTATAAAGAAAAAAGGTATGAAAAGATATTATAAATATATTATAATAGATGAATTTCAAGATACATCTATTACTAGATATAATTTAATTAAAGCTATTCAAGAAGAATGTGATAGTAAAGTTTTTTGTGTAGGTGATGATTTTCAATCTATTTACAAGTTTTCTGGTTGTACTCTTGATTTATTTGTTAATTTTAAAAAGTATTTTCAAGATAGTAAAGTTATGTATATTAATAAAACTTATAGAAATTCTAAAGAATTAGTTAACATTGCCTATCATTTTATTATTAAAAATAAGTATCAGTTATCAAAAAAAATTGAAACAATTAAAAGATTAAAAAAACCAGTTAAATTAATATATTATACTAAAAGTAATTATCAACATAGATTTATAAGATTACTTGATTATTTAGATAAAATAGGTAAAAAAGAAGTTTTAATACTTGCTAGATGTAATCATGATTTAAAAAATGTTTATGAAAAAAATATTGTTAATAATTGTTTTAAGTATAAGAATTTAAATTTAAAGTTTTTAACAGTTCATACATCTAAAGGTTTAGAAAGTGATACAGTTATTGTTTTAAATTTATCTGATGATGTTCTAGGTTTTCCTAATAAATTAGAAGATGATGAGGTGTTGAAGTTGTTTTTTAGAAATAAAGAAAAGTATTTATATGCTGAAGAAAGAAGACTTTTTTATGTTGCTTTAACAAGAACAAAGAATGATGTTTATTTAATGACTTGTAAAAATCATGAGTCAAGGTTTATTGTTGAAATTAAAAATAAATTAGAAGTAATTGATGTTTAAAATAAAATATATAGCGTTCAGTAGCGTTCAGTAGCGTTAAGTA
>CAKPFH010000044.1 GCA_934153655.1 uncultured Bacilli bacterium | reverse complement strand
ATATAATTAAAAGTTTAAAAGATGATACTTTAAAAGTAAAATATTTAGATGTTATCACAGATGATTTATATAAAAGTGATATAATTAAAAGTTTAAAAGATGATACTTTAAAAGTAAAAAGTTTGGTTGCCATTAAAGGAGATAATTGGAAAATGCCAATAATTGCAAGTTTAAAAGATGATACTTTAAAAGTAAAATGTTTAGATGCTTTCGCATATGATGATTATAAAACTGATATAATTAAAAGTTTAAAAGATGATACTTTAAAAGTAAAATATTTAGATGTTATCACAGATGATTTATATAAAAGTAATATAATTGAAAGTTTAAAAGATGATACTTTAAAAGTAAGAAGTTTGGTTGCCATTAAAGGAGATAATTGGAAAATGCCAATAATTGAAAGTTTAAAAGATGATACTTTAAAATTCAAAAGTTTAGATGCTATCACAGATTATTGTTATAAAGATAATATCATTTCAAGTATGAATGATTTAAAATTAAAACTTAAAGCATTAATTTTTTTAAATAATATAACTCATTATTATATTCATGCAGATTGGCTTGATGAAGTTAAAAATATAGATGAAGATATAAATAAAGAGATAATTAAGAAAATAGCAGAAGAAAATGGTTTAAATTATGATAATCTTTTAAAACTTTTTTCAAGATTAGGATATGGCATTAGAAATTTAGGTGGTAATTTAAAAAAAATAGTTAATTTAAATCAAGATGAATTTGAAAAAATATTACAAATAATAGACATTGGAAAATCTTCAAAGTTGACAATGGGTGATATTAATAATTTTCTTCCTACATTTTTTGAAAGAGAATTTAGAATTAATAATAGAAGGCAACTTTTAATTTTTTCTAGATTACAAAATTTAATTCAAAATAAAAATAAGGAAGGAATCATAAACGTTTTATCTGAAATTAATAAAGTAGTTAATATAAATACTATATTAGAAGAAAATAATCTTAATCCAGAAACATTTATTGATGACTTATTAGAAAATGAAAGTAATGAATTTTTACTTAATGTTTTGCATAAAATAACTAATTCTTATTTAACTGAAATGCGAAATTTATATGTAGTCAAAAGAAAAGAGAATGCAGCGAATGAATTGAATTTAGATTATTCTTATGATAAGAATTATTTAATATCTAAATTATTTCAAAGTTATGATATTCAAGATATTTATGAATTAATTAATAGTAAAATAAATAAAGATAAATTAGATAATGAGCAAATAGAATTATTAAATAATGAATGTTTACTTAAAGAGTGTCTTAAATTTATGAAGGATCAAAAAAATTATCCTAAAACTGAATTTGCTAAAATTAAAAGTAAACTTAAATCATTAAATCGTATTTTAAATAAATTATATGAAGATAAAAAACTTGATTTTTTAGGTAATAAAGAAGATGAAAATGTAAAACTTATTCCAAAACCAAAAGAACTTGGATCAAATGATTTTGTTAGATTGCTAACAGAATTAGATATTGATTTATTAAAGGATAAACTTTTAACAAATCCTGAACTATATAATAAATTACTTAATATTTTAAAAAAATATAAGTTTATGAGTTGGTCTAGTACTTTTGAAAATTTATTGAAAAGTGCTGATTTATCGTTTGATGAAAATGATATTGCCACATTAATTAATTATTTTTATAGTTTTTATCCAAAGTTAGAAGAAAAACAAAAAGATGATATAAGATTATCAAATATTCTTGATGAATTAAGAACTTATGGTAGTACTTCGCTAAAATATGATTATTTATTAGGAAAAGAAAATTCAGATTTTATTATTTCTAATCCTGGACCAAATTCAGCAGGTATGAAAGTAGAAGAAAGGTTAAAAAAGATACCAGAGAAAGTATTAATACAATTTAAAAGAAAATTTATAACAGTTCCACCAATGGATGAAGATATATTATTAGAAAATGGTAAAAAAATACATGTTGATATTGGTGATATAACCAGTGCAATTAATTTAACTTATGGTGAAAGAACAGGTGCTTGTATGCGAATAGGTGGAGCATTTCGTACCTTATTTGATTTTTGCTTAGAAAACGAAAATGGTTTTCATATAAGATTAACCGATCCTGTTACTGGTAATTTTATAAGTAGAGTAAGTTGTTTTAGAAATGGTAATACGGTGTTTTTAAATCAACTTCGAGATAGCTTAGATAAAAATATATCTAATTCTGATTTAATAGATGCAATTAGTATAGTAGCAAAAAAACTTGTAGAATTAACCAAAGAAAGTGAATATCCTATTAAAAATGTTGTTATATCAGATGGATATGCAATGAGGGAGAGAGATAATGATAAAACTACATTAAATGTTGCTAATATCCAAGAAGGATATGATAAATTAGATTTAAATGTAAGTAGTAATAATGCAATTTACTTAGAAAAAAATGCCGAAATAGAATTAGGTCCTGAAAAGGCAGAAAAGTATGATGTTTTAAGAAAGAAAATAGCATGTTATGAAAATTCAAAAGAAATAACGGAACAAATTCAAAAATTTAATCTTATAAATGAGTTATTAAAAGAATCATCAAAAGATCCATCAAATGAACAATTATTATGTAGTATATTTTTGTTAGATGAAAATTCTCTTACAAATATTGGAAAATTATATGTAGGAGAAGACTTTTTAGTAGCATATGATTTTTATGGTAATATTCTTTGGAAATTTATTTTAGAAAGAGAAGATCATTTTAAGAAAAAAGCCAACGAAGAAATTAATGTATTAATTAATTATTTAAATGAAAAAGATTTAGTTAATGAAGGAGGAAAAGCGAGATGAAAAAAGAAGGAATAGTAAAAAAATATGATGGTTATACAGGTATCATTAATGATTATTTAGGAAAAGAGTACTTATTATTAAAAAAAGAAACATTAGAAAAAATAAATGAAAAAGATATTGTTATATTTGATCCAGAAGTTGTTATTACATCAGAAGAAGATAGAAATGTTGCTAGGTTTGTAAAGAAAAAAGTTTTAAAACCATAATAAAAGAAATTAGCTAAGGCTAATTTTTTTTGTATATTTTTTTAATTTTTACTAATAATATAATTGGTGAAAATATGGAAAAAAAGTTATATGATAAATTAGTTTTAGAACATACTCCTAAAGAGAAAAGGTTAGAAAATGCTGTTATTGCTTTTTTAATAGGTGGAGTTATGGGGGTAATAGGGGAGTTATTAGTTGAATTTTATGGTTATTATTTACATATATCAAGAAGTGATGCTTCGGTTTTTATGATTATAACTTTAATATTTTTAGCAAGTTTATTTACAGCTCTTGGTTTCTTTGATAAATGGGTTAAGTTTGCTAAGTGTGGCTTGATAATTCCAATTACCGGGTTTGCTCATTCTATGACTAGTGCTGCCATTGAATATAAAAGAGAAGGTTTTGTAACCGGACTTGGTGCTAATATGTTTAAACTTGCTGGAACAGTTATTTTATATGGAGTAGTATCAGCTTATATTTTTGGTCTTATAAGACTTATAATAGGAGGTATCTAATGACTTTTCGCTTTGATAATGTTTATATTCGTGATGTTGCAACAGTTGTAGGTCCATATGAAAGTAAAGGCCCTCTTTCAAAAAAGTTTGATCAAAGTTATGATGATATGTACTTTGACTGTGATTCTTTTGAAAAAGCTGAAGTAAAAATATTACTTGATAGTATAAATATTTTATTAAATAAAGTAAAAAAAGATAAATCAGATATAGATTTATTCATTTCTGGTGATTTACAGAATCAAATAGCTGCTAGTTCTTATGTTGCTAGAAATTTAAAACTTCCTTTTTTAGGAATATATTCAGCTTGTGCTACTAATGTTGAAGGATTGATAATTGGTTCTAATTTTTTAGAAAATCATTTAGTAGATGATGTTTTAGTTTCGGTTAGTAGTCATAATATGGTATCAGAAAAACAATTTAGAAATCCAACAGAGTATGGAGCTCCTAAACCTAAAACAGCAACTTTTACAGCAACAGGAGGTGCAAGTTGTTTGTTAACTAATAAAAGTGGAAAAGTTAAAATAACTGCTGGTACTATTGGTAAAGTTGTTGATTATAACCAAACTAATCCTTTAGATATGGGGGCAGTTATGGCTCCAGCAGCAGCTGATGTTTTAAATACTCATTTAAATGATTTAGATAGAGATATTACCGATTATGATTTAATTTTAACAGGTGATTTAGGAATAATTGGTAAAAATATTTTAATTGATTTCATGAAAAGTGAATATGGAATTGATATAGAAAATATATATAATGATTGTGGTGTTATGTTATATGATTTAGAAAAACAAAAAGATGTTTTAGCCGGTGGCTCAGGTCCTGTTTGTAGTGCTTTAGTAGTATATTCAGATATTATTAAAAAACTAGAGAAGAAGGAATTAAAAAGAGTTTTATATATTGCAACGGGAGCTTTATTTAATCCAACTTCAGTTTTTCAAAAAGAAAATATTTTAGGAATAGCTCATGCTATTAGTTTGGAGAGCATATGATATACATATATTCATTTTTATTTGCAGGTTTTATTTGTTTAATTGGTCAATTAATTCTTGATAATACCAAGTTAACCCCAGGTCATATTACCAGTTTATTTGTTATAATTGGATCGTTTTTAGATATTTTTAACATCTATGATTTAATAGTTGCTCATGTTGGAGGAGGAGCCTTAGTACCAATTACCTCATTTGGTCATTTATTAATTCATGGTGGTATGCAAGGTGCTATGGAAAATGGTTTTATAGGTCTTGCTATGGGAATGTTTAATTTTACAGCATCTGGTATAACTTCAGCTATTTTCTTTGCATTTATCTTTTCTTTATTCTTTAAACCAAGAGACTAAAAAAAGTAATATGAATTACTTTTTTAATCAATTATTTCTAAGTTTTCAATTAGGATATCACTATAAGTAAAAGATTTAATCTTATTATCATCTGTTTTAATAGTAAATATAAAATTATACATATCTTCAATACTACCATTAAATTCTTCTATTTGATTTCTAGCTCCATTAAATTTAAAATGTAAATTCTTACCTTTCTTACTTTCTAAATTATCTTTAATTTTACTAATCATCTTGGATACCCCACATACATTGTTCCATTAGTAATAATTCCTCCAATTCCTTTAGAACCATATTTAGTTTTTTCTAATATATTAATTAAATCAATTGGTTTAGATTTATCACTTAAAGCAACACTTGAAGCTATAATAGCAGGATCTAGCGCATGTATATTTATTCTTTTAGGACTAGATGCAAAATTAGCTCCCGCTTTAATTAATTCTTCATAATTAGATTGACAAGCTCCAGCAATTATTATTAATCTATTGTGATCATAATATTTTCTAGCTTCTTTAACTCCTTTAATAAAATTACTAGTATTTTTATAATTATCATTATTAGATTCATTACCAAGTTTTTTATAATAAGCATCATGACCAGTAATAACTAATATATCCGGATTATATTCATCTAGTAATTTTTTTATATGATTACTAATATCTTCTTCTCTAGCTTTAAAACCAATTGCTTTTACATGAACTTGTTTATAAAAATCCATACATCTTTCTAAATAATCTTCATCACCATCAATATGTAAAACTTTACCAGGTAAATAAAAATATTCATTTCGATCTAATTTAATATCAAATCTATCTAAGAAAATATCATCATCTTTTATCTTTTCTTTAGTATCAACTTTTCTTAAATCTGAAAGATCACTATCAGCAAATAATCTTATATTTATTCCTTTTAAAGTAGCAATATTATTATCAATATCAATTATTTTAAAGATAGTATCATTATTATATGAATTTCTAGTTACTAAATCACCTACATTAAACATATAATCATCTCCAAAAAATTATATGTTTAAATTTTTAAAATATACAAAAAAACTTAAGCTAAATTATTACTTAAGTCAACAAATACTATAAGGGGTAAATCTTCTGCTCTTGTATTTAAATTAAAATTATATTTATTTAAAACTTTTTCTACTATGGTAAGATTATAATTTTTTAAATTATTTCTAATAGTTTTTCTTTTAAATTTAAAAGAATCTTTTAATAATTTATTAAAGTTATCTATGTCTTTTAAATATAATAAATCTTTTTTATTAACAAGAGAAATAACTATACTATCAACATTTGGTTTTGGTATAAAACAATTACGTGATACAATAAATTCTTTTTTTAAATCAAAATAGTAATTTAAATAAACAGTTAGCGAATTATATTCTTTCATACCTGGTTTAGCATTAAATCTTTCTCCAACTTCTTTTTGAATCATAACAACTATTTTTTGAAATTTTAAATTACTTTCTATTATCTTTTCAATAATAGGTGTAGTAATGTAATAGGGAAGATTTGCTATTAAGTATAAATTATCATATTCATAATCTTTTATATCTTCTTTTATATCTCTTTTTAAAAAATCATCAAATATAATATGAATATTATTATAATCTTTTAAAGATTCATCTAAAATATTTTCTAATCTTGTATCTATTTCATAGCATAAAACATGTTTAGAAACTTTAGCTATTTCTTTAGTTAAATTACCACTTCCAGCACCTATTTCTATTGTTAAAGAATTACCACTTACATTAGCAGTAGCTACTATATTTTCTAAAATGTTTTTATCTTGTAAAAAGTTTTGACCAAGACTCTTTTTAAAATTAAAATCGTTCATAAATACCTCTAATTCATTATAACATCATTGTTTAAAGATGTCTATTTTCTTTAATGTTTTTACCATAACCTAAAATATTTCTTTTTCCATCAAATATAGTTGCATTAGGAAATAACACTTTAATAGTATCAAGTTCTTGATATAATTTAGAATCATCTCCAATACAAATTCCATTTATTAACATAGGAGGAATTCCTCCGGGAATAGCTGACCAAAAATAAGTTCTACTAAATTTATCATGAAAATCACTTGAAGAAGGAGATAGTGGTAAAATTAAGTTTTCATATATATCAATTATTTCTTTAGGATATGAAGAAGTAAGTTTATCTTTTTTAGTTTTTCTAATTTTTTGATATTCAAAGAAATCTAGTTTTAATAATTCATTCATATAATAGTTTCTTTTATCAAAAAATAACCATACATGAGTATCACTTGTTACATACATTAAATAATTGTAATAAGCATTACGATTATTAGTCATTTTATTTTCTTCTAAACTATTAAAACGATTTAGAAAAGTACAAAAACAAGCCTCTTTTTCTTTTTCTAATTGACCAAACCATTCACTTGCAACAAGACCTGCCATGCTTATACTTTTTAATACTTCCATATTAGCTGGTAAAATATGAAAATAACTATTTTCATCAAGAACTACTTTATCATAACTTTCATCAATTCTTGGTATAGAAAAATCACTATCTTCAATTGTACTAAAAAGATTAAAATAAAAAGCCTCTAAGTTTTTAATAGCAAGTAACTCTTTACCACTTTTGGGTTTTATTTGTTCACTTAAACTATCAAAATGGCAATTATCAACACTATCTAAATTCATTCCTGAGATACTAATAGTACCTATTTTTTCTCTTAAAGTTTTGCTATCCATCAAATCACCTGTTACTTAATTTTAACATGTAATTAAATTTTTAACAATATATTCTATTTTATTAGAAAAAATAGTATAATATAAATATGAGAAAAGAATTTATATTTTTGGTTATATTTATTATTTTAATACCGTTTTTTTGTATATTAGTTTTAAAAAAACAAGTAAAAAAGGAAAATACTAACCCTTATCAAGAATTTAGTTTTTATAAAGAAAGTAATTTAGAAAGATATAAAAAATATTATTTAAATAATAATTATTCTTATAAGGATGTTGTTTTAAGAGTTAATATGAATCTTGATAATAGTTTTTATACTAATACGAAAGAAACTAAGGATTTTAATTTATTAATGCTTGTTAATAAATACAATTATGTTAATAATGATTTTAAACCAACTGATTTAGTTAAAGTTTCTAAATTTGCTGTTAATAATATGTATTTAAATAAAACTTGTATGGAAGCTTTTATTAGTTTAGCAAGTGATGCTTTAAAAGAAGGGTATAATATTCGAGCTATTTCTACCTATAGAACTTATGATTATCAAAATAATTTATATAATAAGTATGCTAAAAAAGATGGAGTAGATAAAGCTGATACATATTCGGCTCGCCCTGGTTTTTCCGAGCATCATACAGGTCTTGCAATTGATGTTGATAATATAAAGACAAATTTCAATAATTTTGAAAATACCAATGAATTCAAATGGATGCAAGAAAATGCTTATAAATATGGTTTTATTTTAAGATATCCAAGTGATAAAGTGGATATAACTGGTTATATGTATGAACCATGGCATTATCGTTATGTTGGAAGAGAAATTGCTAAAATAATCAAAGAGAAAAACTTAACTTTTGAAGAATACTATTATGAATACTTAGATAAAGGATAGTAGTAAATAAAGAAAATTTTACATAAATATAAATAAAAAAAGTTTTAAAAACTTTTTTTATTTTTCTTTTCTTCATTTACTAAGAAAATCCAATCATTTTTTATAGTATCTATACTTTCTTTTTCTAAACCATAATTCTTAAATTCTATGTTCATCTTGTTTTGATGAAGTTCCTTTAAAACTACTATTAGGTAAGGATTATCAGGGTATATTAAGTTAATGTTTTCTATGATATTAATTGATACAACTTGACTATTTAAATAATTATTTTTTAATTCTTGATATAGATTAAGATAAAATTCACTAAGCATATCTCTATCAATATTTAAATCAATTTTTTTTAGGGTTGAACCATTATTGATTTTTATAAATAGAAAAGTATGTCCTTCTATAAATTGAAAAGTTATATCTATATTAGAATTAACATTATTAATTATAATTTGATTTAATTCTTGAATAATCCTTTTGGCAATAAGATCTACTTCCATACAACACTCCTTCTAAAAATATTATAAATGGTAATTATAAAAATAGCAACTTAATAATTAATTTTATGTTCAAAATAATTAATAAAATAATAAAGAACAGCAGATATAATACCTAAAATAAAGACAGATGCAATTACTAAATTAATATTAAATACTTGTGAACCATACATTATTAAATAACCTAAACCTGATTTTGATACAAGTAGTTCTCCCATAATAATACCGTCATAACAGGTATGGGGAGAAAATTAAAAAGTATTTTAAAATTAATAAAAAACTATTGATGTTCAATAAATGACATGATATCATTGGTACAAAAGGGTGGTAATTAGCATATAAATTTAGAATTTATCCAAAATCTTATTTTAAAGATAATGGGAGACATTGTTAATTAAACTACTATTTTTTAGTTAAATAAATATAAATTTATTATAGAAGGAGGAAATAAATGAAAAATGAATTAATAATTAAAAAATGTTTAAAATGTGGTGCATTGGTTGAGATAATCAATGACTGTAATTGTAGTGAGTGTGGAATAACTTGTTGTGGGGAACCTATGGTAAAGTTAATTTCAAATAGTGTTGATGCATCGTTTGAAAAACACATTCCAACTTTTGAACATAGAGGTGATGAAATACTTGTAAAAGTAAATCATGTTATGGAAAAAGAACATTTTATTGAATGGATTGCACTGGTTAATGATAAAGATATTTATAAAGTTAGATTATTACCAGAACAAAATGCAGAATGTAAATTTAAATATATAAAAGGATCAAAATTATATGCATATTGTAATAAGCATGGACTTTGGTCTTGTGATGTAGAATAATAGTTATTTGTATTATAAATGTTAAAAGTCTTTGACAAAGTTCCAAAAACATTTGGTAGAAATTCACTACTAACATATATATAATTGTAAGTGAAAGGAGAAATAAGAATGAAATTAGGAGATAATATTTTCAAGCTAAGAAAAGATTGCAAACTTTCACAAGAACAATTAGCAGAAAAAGTTGATGTTACTAGACAAACAATATCAAATTGGGAGCTTGGTGAAACTTCTCCAAATCCTGAACAGTTAAAATTATTATCTAAAGCACTTAATGTTAGTATTGATGAATTATTAAATAATGATATTAAACAAATATTAGTAGAAAAAGTAAATAATACTGAAAAACTTGCCGAAATAATAATTAAAATACTAAAAGTCTTGGGAATAATTTTTATTGTTGGTTTTGCTATTACTATTTTCATAAATATTATGTTTGGTGCTAAAAAAGACTCTATGACTATAAAAGAAAATCAAACTGTTCTTCTTAATTGTCAACTGAATAGTGAAAAGTACACTTATCTAATAGAATATGATAAAGATGATAATATTATTGATGCAAGTGGTAGTGATTATATTATAAATGTTGT
>CAKPFH010000043.1 GCA_934153655.1 uncultured Bacilli bacterium | reverse complement strand
TTTCTACCCCCCCCCCCATGTAAAGTTTTGTAAAGTTGGAGTTTGATTAGTTGTAAAGTAATTATTCATAGTTTTCATTTAATCAACTCCTTTTATTTTTCATACTTAAATGATAGCAAATAATTTTTATATTTTCAAGTAGTTTTTTGTAAAAAAAATAAAAGTTAAATATAACCTTTATTTAATATTTAAATATTCATGTATTAGTTTTATAACTTTATCTATTTTTTCATCTATTACAATAGTTACTTCTACTCTTTTTAAATTTTTATGTTTATTCCAAACTTCATTTGTTCGTTTCTAAATCTAATTTAATTATATGATCTTCACAAACTCCACTTTCAAGTAAATAATTTTTATACAAAGAATCAAGTAAATAAGATTTACCACATCTTCTTATTCCTGTTATTATTTTAATAAAACCGTTTTCTCATCTATTTATAAGTAAACATCTCTTTTAATTTCTTTCATAAGTCTCTTTTCACATAAATAAATATATTATGTAATATTATATTTTTTTAATATTCAATGACTAATCGTTTACTTTACAATTTTATATTATGATTATTTAATTGTTCATCTAATTTATCACATATATTTTTTTCTTCAGAATTTACGACAATCCAATTAGAATTATTAGCATATTCTAGTAACAATTTTAATAATTGATAATATTCTTTAAAGGAATGTTCATGAAAATCCATATCTTCAATAAAACCAAATTCTTTTTCTTCTTGAGCAATATAATCAAATGGTATACCAATTCCTACAATTTTATCTAATGGTATATCACCTTCACTTCTCCATTCATCAACTAGGTTTGATGTTGGATTACTTAATTCATCAAACCCTGTTTTATTTGATACTTTTACTTTTTTAGCCGTAACATCAGGTGATATTATAAAAAACCAACAATTATCAATCCAACCACCTCTTGCTGAACTTAATAGTTTTTCTTCTTTGCTATAATCAAATTCTTCGTTTTTCTTGTATAAGCAAACATGATTATATTTTTCAGTCTTGCTTTTTACTTTTAAACCTCCTGAATTTATTATTTCAAGCATCTTAAATAAGCAAGATATATCTTCTCCTATTCCATGATAAAAGTATCTTTCCATTTTTTATTTTCTTTCTTTCTATTAATCATTAAGTCCTATGATATTATCTATTTCAAAAGACATGATTACGCCCCTTGCTTCAGTTTTAATACCAGCTTCCTTGTTAATACTTTCCATTACTTTATTTTTTATTTCATTGCTAACAATATTTAAAACAATATCTTTTTCAGGTTCTACTTGCATAGATGCAAATATAGTTCTTGAACTTCCTAAACTTCTTCCATATAAAACAGTTCCCCCGGTTGCTCCTACTTTTTTAGCAGCATTCATAACATAATCACTTAATCCTTCTTTAACAATTGTTACAACTAAACTATATTCATTTTTTCCTGGCATAACTAAATCACTACTTTCTAAAATATCTTTTATAAATTTATTAGAACTTTTAAGTCCTATTGTAAAACCTATTCCTTCTCCTCTTCTTTTTAACTTTAACTTAGTTTCTATTTCAGTTAATATTTTTTCTTCTAAAGAACTAGGTATTAAAGAAAAATATATATCTTTTTTAACTTCATCTAAACCAAAGTAAGATAATAAACTCTTAGATGCTGTTCCTTTAGCATAGGTTATTATATTAAAACTTAATTTATATTTTTTTAATATAGGTTTTAAATTCTTATCTTTATTTAAAATAACTACTAATAACTTAATCATATTCTATAATCCTATCATCTAATTGTTTATAATCTATTTCTTTAATTTCTATATTATAAATCATTCCTACTATCTCTAGTATTATAACTGGTATTATACTTATTAAGGCCATCACTCCAAAGGCTTCAGTTAAATAAGAATTACTTAAATTACTAGCAACTCCTATTAATAAAGGAATTAAAAAACTTGAAACAAAGCTACCACTTACCACTCCTCCAGCATCAAAGGCTAAACCTAAAAAACTATTAGGTGTAAAAAAAGCAAATAAAATAGCTAGAAAATAAGTAGGTATTAAAAATATCATAACTGAATAACCATTCATAACTCGATATAAAGATAACATAATAGAAATACTAACACCTAAACATAAACAATTTTCTAAGAAATGATCTTTTATACCACCATTTGTTACATTATCAACATAATTTATTAATACTTTAACAGTAGGTTCTATTTTAGATATTAAAAATCCTAATACTCCTCCTATTAAAATAATAATAAATTCTTTAGTATTATTTAATTTACTTCCAATTAAATAAGCTATTTTAAAATAACCTACATCTCCACCTGTTAAAAATAAAGTAATACCAACAAGTACCATTATAAGTCCTATGATTATTTTTCTATTTTCTTTTTTATTTATTTTTTTAGCAATTCTTAAAAAGATTAAATAAACTATTACTATTAATAATAAAGAAAAAAATACTTGGAAAAAATTATCTTTTAAAGTATTAAAAAAATCTAATTTCTTTAAGATAGGATCAGAATCATAAACAATACTTGGTTTATAAATTATACTAAGTATTAATAACATAATAATTGGTCCTATACTAGTAAGAGATAAAATACCAAATTCACTTGTTTTAGTATATTTAGTAAAATTACCTCCAAAAGAAAGAATAAAAGAAGCAGAAATTGATCCTACAACAACACTTGCTATATCAAAAGCAAATGGTACTATACTAAAATCAGCTATTAACAAGAGAAAAAATATTATTAAATAACTACTAATTAAAATATATCTTAAACTTATTTTTTTAAGTATTCGATAAATTGCTAAAGTTAAAAATAAACCAATTGATAAAGAAACACTTATAAGTAATAAATTAGTAGGAATATTTCTTGTTTCATATCCTATTGTTAAAAACTCAGGTTCTAACATAGTAATAAAAGTTCCTAAGAAAAAACAAGTTATTAAAATTAAATTTAAATTTTTCTTTTTAATTAAAATATTACTTATTTTCTTACCTATTACATTTAAAGAAATATCACATCCTGTTGTAAATAAAGTTAATCCTACTAAAACAAATATTGAACTACTAAGAAATCTAATAACTGTACTAGTATCTATTTTTAATATAAAACTTAGTATCAAAACAAATATAATAATTGGTAATATTCCTTTAATAACTTTTTTTAAATTTAAAATAATACTATCACTCATAAATCACCTATTAAAGAATAATCGATATAAGCCATTTTGTTTTTCTACAAGAGATTCGTATTTACTATCTTTATTAATATTTTTATAAGCACTTTTTATAATATCATTTATATTACCATCTGCTATTAAATAACTTTTTCTAGTTATAAAATCATCTATAAATAGAAATGGTACTTTACCACTAAAAATAACTTGACAAATATTATCTCTTTCATTAAGCATAACTTTACTAATACCATATAAACTAGATACAATAATTGAATATTTACTACCTGACATATTATCATAAACTATTTTTAAATAAGAATCTATTTCTTTTAATTTATCTTTTATTTCTTTAGTATTTTTACATTCATCTATAGAAAAGTTTAATATTATTAAGTCTTCCCTACTATTATTAAGAAAACTTGGTAAAACATTTGGATTTGTTGTAATACTATCTATATCAACATAGTTTAATAATTTACTAACTTCATTTCTTAATCCATTACAAAAGTAATTTATTATATTTATTTGTTCTTTTTTACAAGCTATTATACAACTTGCTTTTATATTTTCTAAGTCTTTTACTAAGTAAGAACTTGATGCTTCTAATTCATACATATAAGGTATATTTAAACTACTATTTACTTTAAATAAGGAATAATAAGTAAAATTATTATTATTTTCTCCAAATCTTATCGTTGATAAAGTATTTATAAAATTAGTCAAATCAATGTTGTCATAGTTATAAAAAAGAAAAGTATCATTAATTCCTAAAGTAAAATCAGAGTTTACTATAAAAGGTTTAGTATCTCTTGGTAAGACTTTTGTTCCATATAAAACATCAAATTTTTGGGTAAATGATTGCCATTTTTCTCCTACTTTGGTTATAAACATTTTAAAGAAGAAATTAATATCTACTTGTTTAGCACTATTATCAATTGCTGATAAACCCATAACAAAACCAATAGGAGCACTATTTGAAAACTCCATATTAATTTTACTAAGTAATTCAGCTATTTTTTTATAATCACTTATATTATTACTAGACATAATAAAATGTAAATATATTTTTTTATCTTTATTAGGATTTAATAATTTTAAAGTTTCTTTTAAATGATCTACTAATTTAAAACTAGTATCTATAAAAGTAAATATATGTAAGTTTCCTTTTTTAAGATCTAAATCACTTTTTACTTTTAATAAAACTTGATTACTTTGATATTTTTTATCTTCTATTTGTTTATCTATTATATTATAATTATATAATTCATTTATATCCATACTTATATTTCTATAACCATCATAGTAGTTATTAACATTAGAAGTTATTGTTGAAAACAAATATTTTTTACTTAAAGAATCAAGTGTTGGCATTAAAGAAGCATCATATATAGAATATGATTCTTTTCTTTCAACACCAAACCCGTTTATTAAAAACAAAATAGTTTTACGATTCATAATATCACCCTTTATTCTAATTAATTGTAACATAAAAATTGTAAAAAAAAAATAGGTTTTGTTATTTTTTTAATAAGTCTTTAAAGTGATTTTTTTACCATCTGTAACAATGAAACCATCATCTCTTAAATTTTTAATTTCTCGCATCATAGCACTTCTATCTATGGATAAATAATCAGCTAAATCGGTATAAGTAAATGGTAAAGTAAATTTTCTTTTAGGATTATCATTAGCAAGTAATTCAAAGTATGATAATAATTTTTCTCTTATAGTTCTTTTTGATAATATTTCAAGTCTTTTATTTAAATCAATTATTTTTTTTGATAAAAGTTGTAAAACATTATTAGTTAAAATACTATGATATATACAACCTTTTTTACATCTTTTAATTAAATGTTCATATTCAATGAATAATACTTCACAATCACTGGTTGCAATAACTGATATATCACTTCCAAGACGGGAGAATACTTCTCCAAAAACACTATTTTTTTCTAGTTTTTCAATAATAGAACGATTACCATTATAGTCATATCTTTCCATATTAGCTGTTCCACTAATAATGATACCTATCATTTTAATATTAATTATATTAGATACGATGGTTCGATCTTTTTTAAAAGTTCTAGTTCTAGCTTCAAAACATACTAACATTTTTTTAATATCGTTTTCATCTATTCCATCAAATATTGACTTTACTTCCACTTTACACACCTCTTTTCTTATAAAATAAGGATAAATAAATCTAATTAAATTATATTTTATATTTGTTGCAATTGCAACAAGTTTTTTTAATTTTTATTTGTTATAATTTTTTTGTAAAGAAAGTAGTAGGTGAAAAAATGAAGATAGTAAAAAGAGATGGTCGTATTGTTGAATATGATCGTGATAAGATTAAAACAGCTATTTTAAAAGCTAACAATGATGTTAGTGAAGAAGATATGGCAAGTTCTAAGGAAATTGATAAAATTATTAAATATATAGAGGGACTTAAAAAGAAAAGATTATTAGTTGAAGATATTCAAGATATCATTGAAAAGAAATTAGTTGAAGCTAATAAATATGAATTATCAAAAGCATATATGTTATATCGTTATGAAAGAGAATTAATTAGAAAAGCTAATACTACTGATGAATCTATTTTAACTTTAATTAAAAATTCTAATAAAGAATTAATGGAAGAAAATTCTAATAAAAATGCTGTAGTTGCTTCTACTCAAAGAGATTTAATTGCTGGAGAAGTATCAAAAGATTTAACGAAAAGAATTTTATTACCTGAAAAAATTAGAAAAGCTCATGAAGAAGGAATATTACATTTCCATGATGCTGATTATTTTTTACAACCTATTTTTAATTGTTGTTTAATTAATATTAAAGATATGTTAGATAATGGAACAGTTATGAATGGTAAAATGATTGAAAGTCCAAAAAGTTTTCAAGTAGCATGTACCGTTTTAACACAAATAATTGCAGCTGTTGCTAGTAGTCAATATGGAGGTCAATCTGTTGATATTAAACATTTAGGTAAATATTTAAAACGAAGTGAAGATAAATTTAGAAAGAAATTAACGGAAAAATATAAAGGTAAAATTACTAAAAAAGAAATTGAAGAATTAGTTAATGATAGATTAAAAGAAGAATTAGCTTCAGGTGTTCAAACTATTCAATATCAAATTAATACTTTAATGACTACTAATGGTCAATCCCCTTTTGTAACTCTTTTTATGTTTTTAGATAAAGATGATCCTTATATAGATTATACAGCTATGATTATTGAAGAAATTTTAAAACAAAGATATATGGGTATTAAAAATGAAAAAGGTGTTTATGTTACCCCAGCATTTCCAAAACTTATCTATGTTTTAGATGAAAATAATAATTTATCAGGTGGTAAATATGATTATTTAACTCATCTTGCAGTTAAATGTTCTAGTAAAAGATTATATCCAGATTATATAAGTGCTAAAAAAATGCGTGAAAATTATGAAGGTAATGTCTTTAGTCCTATGGGTTGTCGTAGTTTCTTAGCTCCTTGGAAAGATGAAAACGGCAATTATAAATTTGAAGGAAGATTTAATCAAGGAGTTGTTTCAATTAACTTACCTCAAATTGGAATACTAGCCGAAGGTGATGAAGAAAAATTCTTTAAATTGTTAGATGAAAGATTAGACTTATGTTATGAAGCTATTATGTGTAGACATCATGCTCTACTTGGTACTTTATCAAATGTAAGTCCTGTGCACTGGCAATACGGAGCAATTGCAAGACTTGATAAAAATGAACCAATTGATAAATTATTAAAAAATGGCTACTCTTCTATTTCTCTTGGTTATATCGGTATATATGAAATGACTAAAGCTATGCTTGGGGTATCTCATACTGATCCAAAAGGAAAAGAATTTGCTTTAAAAGTTATGAAATATTTAAGAGATAAATGTACAGAATGGAAAAAAGAAACTGGAATTGGTTTTGCTTTATACGGAACTCCTGCTGAATCTCTTTGCTATCGTTTTGCAAGAATTGATAAAGAAAAATTTGGTAATATTAAAGATATAACTGATAAAGGATATTATACTAACTCTTATCATGTTGATGTAAGAGAAGAAATAAATGCTTTTGATAAATTAAAGTTTGAAAGTGAATTTCAAGTATTATCAACCGGTGGTGCTATTTCCTATGTTGAAATACCTAATATGCAAAATAACTTAGAAGCCTTAGAAGAATTAGTTAAATTTATTTATAATAATATTCAATATGCTGAGTTTAATACTAAAAGTGATTATTGCCATGTTTGTGGATTTGACGGAGAAATTATTATAAATGATGATTTAGAATGGGAATGTCCTAATTGTCATAATAAAGATAAAAATAAGATGAATGTTACCAGAAGAACTTGTGGTTATTTAGGAGAAAATTTTTGGAACGTTGGAAAAACCAAAGAAATTAAAGCAAGGGTACTACACTTATGAATTACATGAAAATAAAAAAAACTGATGTTAGCAACGGTCCTGGAGTTCGAGTATCAATATTTGTCTCCGGTTGCCATCATCATTGTAAAAATTGTTTTAATCAAGAAGCCTGGGATTTTAAATCAGGTACTCCTTTTACCGATAACACAATAGATGAAATAATAAATGCTATGAACCATGAATATATAACCGGTTTATCTCTTCTTGGAGGAGAACCATTTGAACTTATTAATCAAAAAGGCTTACTTCCTTTAATAAAAAAAGTAAAAGAAGTCTACCCTGATAAAACTATCTGGGCCTACTCTGGATTTTTATACGAAGAATTAAAAGAAATGGAATACGAAGAAACGAAAGAAATCTTAAACTTAATTGATGTTTTAGTAGATGGAAAGTTTGTTGAAGAATTAAAAGATCCTAATCTATATTTTAGAGGTTCTAGTAATCAAAGAATAATTGATATGAATAAAACCAGAAAAAGTAAAAAAATTATATTAAGTGAAAAAAATACAAGGAGAGATTAAATGAAAATAGAAGATTTAAAAATTAAAAAATTAGGCGAAACTGCAACTATTCCAACCTATGGAACTGAGTATTCAGCTGGAGCTGATTTATATGCTGCCTTAGATAATGATATCGAAATAAAACCAGGTGAAACTATTATGGTAGGAACAAAACTTGCTATGGAAATTCCTCTAGGTTTTGTAGGACTAATATTTGCAAGAAGTTCCTTAGGTTCTAAAAAAGGTCTTGCCCCTGCTAACAAAGTTGGAGTAATTGATTCAGATTACCGCGGAGAAGTAAAGGTACCTTTATTTAATCATTCAAATAGTATTCAAACAATTACTAAAAACGAAAGAATTGCTCAAATAATATTCATGCCCTATTTAAAAGCCAACTTCATAGAAACCGATAATTTAGAAGAAACTATTCGAGGAACCGGTGGATTTGGTTCTACCAATAAAAATGCTTAAAGCATTTTTTTCTTGCTAAAAATATATATTTATGTTACTATATTAACCAAATTGGGGGAATTAAAATGAAGAAAAATAAAGAAAAAAATATAGAACCTACACCTAAAGTAGTAAAACCACTTAATTTACAAAAAACATATGAAGTTTATATTAAATCCTATGGAAATATGGATATTATTAATAAAGAAATAGAAGAATTAGATTTAAATCTTGATACATATGCTGAAATAATTTTAAATTATATTAAATATAATATTTCTCGTTCTAATTACGCTAAATTCTTTGATCACTTAGATTTAATTAATCCTAATGATCAAAAAAGTATTGTTACTTATTGTAGTAATTCTAATATTAAAATTCGAGATATGCTAGATAATTTAGATAGTTATATTTTAATGTATCGACCTGATATGTTATTTAATCAAGAAAGAGCTTCCTTTTTAAGAAAAAAATTAAATATTTATCAAGATTACTTAAATTCTCTTAATCAAAGATCAGTTTATACTACAAGTATTTCTTATTTTAAGCAAATATTTCAAGTATTTATGGAATCTAATTTTAGTATGTTAAGATTTTGCTATCAATATAGAATTTTAACATCTCAGTTTAATACTTATTTAAAAAAGATTGAAAAAGAAGATGCAGTTCTTTATAATGAAATAATTGCTAATATTAGTTTAAAAGAACAAATAAAAGATGAAACTATTGAACAAGATGTCTATGAAATACTTGAAAAAATTAAGGAATTAGGTAATGACTTTAGTATCATTGACTTTTATTCTTTAACTAATTATTCTTGTAATGAAATAATTCAAAAGGCTGATCAAATTTTAAATATTCAGGATAAAAAATTACTACGTTTTTATGTTTCAAGTTATAAACCAATTAAAGTTTATACTGATAATGAAATTAATAGATTACTTCAAGAAAAGATAATTTTTAATATTGATAATAATTTAATTGAAATACCTGATGATATTAAAGAAGAAATAATTAATAATTTAACTTCTTGTAATGTTCCAATTACAACATCTTCTTTTCATGATGCTTGTTTTAGATATTATCGTGGTAAACTTGCTAAAAGCTTACATTTATGATAATATATTAACTTAATTGGAGTGATTGTATGAAAAAAGTTAGAAAAGAAAAAGTTATAAAAGAAATAAATCCAAGAGAAGCTTATACCATTTATTTAGAATCTCATGGTGATAACTTTGTTATTGCTAAATATATAGATGCTTTTAATAGCCGTGTATCTTATGGAAAATATGTAAGAGTAATAACTGAATATGCTGAAAAATTTGTTGAAAAAGATGAAATTGCTATACTTTTAGATAGTTTAGAAGCAATAGATCTAAAAGATGAAAAAGCTATTATTAATTTAATAAGTCAATCAGGTTTTTCAATAGATAAAATTAAAGCTAGTCTTACTGATTATATCTTTGTTCATAGACCTGATATGTATTTTAATACTTATCTCTTAAATCGTTTAAATCAAAAATTAGAAATCTATCGTGAATATTTAAAAACTTTAAAACATGATAGTATTTATACAGCAAGTGTTTCCTATGCTCATCAAACAATGCAATTATTTTTAAAATCTAATTATAGTATTGCTAGATTTTGTTATCAATATAGAATATCACTTGCTAAATTCAAAGAATATTTAAGAGCAATTAAAAGTGATAAAAATCTTTATTTAAAAGTTTTAGAAAACATTGATTTAAAAGAACAAGAAAAAGAATTTAATATAAAATTTGATGTTTATAAAATTTTAAATGATATTAAACATAATCCAGATGACTATAGTATAATTGATTTTTTACCTACAACTAATTATAGCTTTGATGAAATTACACTTGCAGCTGATAAAGTTTTAAGTCCTAAAGATGCTAAGTTACTTCGTACTCATGTATCGGATTTTAAAGAAGTTAAAAGTTTCTCTGATAGACAAATTGCTAATTTATTGGATGAAAAATTTATTTTTAATATAGCAGGAGAATTAGTTGAAATTACTAAAGAAGAAAAAATAGAAATTATAAATTATTTAAAAGAAAATGATATTCCTATTTCAACTACAAGTTTAAGAGATGCCTTTACAAGATATTATCAAAAAACATTATTTACTAATAAAAGCAAATAATGTTTTTT
>CAKPFH010000042.1 GCA_934153655.1 uncultured Bacilli bacterium | reverse complement strand
TATTATAATATTCATGTGATTCAAGTCCTTTCGTTAATATTTGTTTTTATCAACTCAATATTATACGACTTGAATCACTTTTTTTCTATAAATTTGTTTCACATCAATTGTAACACTACATGGTAATTTTCTAAATTAGAAAATTTTTCTTGACAATCTTCATATTCATATTATAATAGTAATGAATAAAGAAATGGGAGTATTTTATGGGAGTATTGAAAGCTAAAATTGTTTTAACTGGAGGACCTTGTGCTGGTAAAACTACAACAATTGCCAAGATAAAGGAGGATTTAGAAAATTTAGGTTATCATGTTTTATTATTAAATGAATGTGCAACGGAAATTATTAGTTTAGGAATAAGACCTTTTGGAGATTCTAAAGTAGATGTCTATGATTTTCAAAATGAAATCTTAAATTTACAAGTATTTAAAGAAAAAAGATTAATTGATATTGTTTCTAAATTACCAGATGATACTAAATGTATTTTATTATCTGATCGAGGTGTAATAGATAATAAGGCTTATTTAGGAACTGAAAAATTTAATAAATTACTAGAAGAAAATAATTTAGTGGAAGAAGAAGTATTAAATCAATATGACATGGTAATACATTTAGTAACAGTTGCTACTAATAATGAAAATAAATATAATAATAGTACTAATTCAGCTAGATTTGAAGATGATATAGATGAAGTAATTGATTTAGATAAAAGAACTAATGAAGCATGGAGTAAACATAAAAATTTAAAAGTAGTAGAAGCTACTAATACAATAGATGAAAAAATAGAAAAAGTAATTAATATTATTCATGACTTTTTGAAAATTTAATTCTTTTTTTTTGCATTTTTTTCAAATTATGTTATAATGTTTTTGTAAGATTAGGCGGTGAAATATGGAATTCATTAAATTTAATGGTGTTACTAAACAATACAAAAATGGTGTTGTTGCTATATATGATTTAAATTTAAGTATTGAAGCAGGTGATTTTTGCTTTATTATTGGGGGATCAGGATCTGGAAAAAGTACTTTAATTAAAATGTTATACAGAGAAGAAAAACCTACCAAAGGAGAAATTATTTTAGGTGGAGTTAGAGTTAATAAGTTAAGAAACTCTAATGTTTATAAATTAAGAAGAAAACTAGGAATTGTTTTTCAAGATTATCGATTATTACCTAAGTGTAATGTTTATGAGAATGTGGCGTTTGCTCTAGAAGCAATTGGGGTTAAAAAAAGTGAAATTCGTCCTAAAGTATTAAAAGCAATTGAACTTGTTGGGCTTAAAAGTAAATTACGTGATTATCCTGATAATTTATCTGGTGGAGAACAACAAAGAGTTGCTATTGCAAGAGCAATTGTAAACGATCCTAAGTTATTAATTTGTGATGAACCAACAGGTAATTTAGATCCTGTGATGAGTAAAGAAATTGTTGAACTTTTAGCAACAATTAATTCTAAGGTTGGAACAACAGTTATTATGGTAACTCATGATAAAACCATTGTTAATAGCATGAAAAAACATGTAATAGCCCTTAAAGATGGCCGTTTATTTAAAGATTATAAGGAGGGTGAATACATAGATGAGATTCTTTAGAATATTAGGAAGAAGTATAAGAGACGCTTTTAAAAGCGTAGGAAGAAACTTTTCTTTATCCTTGGCATCTATTTCTTGTATAATTGTAACTTTAATAATTGTTGCTGTTTCAATTATAATAGGATATAACGTTGATAATTTTTCATCTGAGTTAAAAAAAGATTTAACTATTGTTGCCTTTGTTTCAAATGAGGCAGATGATTTAAATATTGCTAAACTTAAAATGGATATAGAAAGTATTAGTAATGTAGAATCAGTTAGTTTTAAAAGTAAACAAGATATTAAAAAAGAAATGATGTTAGAAGATGAAGCTTTTGAAAATGCTATGAGTAATTGGGATGAATCTGAAAATCCTTTACAAAATACCTATTTAATTAAAGTAAAAGATATCGAAAAAATAGGTGAAACGGCAACTGCTATTAAAAACTTAGATTCAATTGATGTTGTAAAATACGGAGAAGGTATGGTAGATCAATTAGTAACAGTTTTTAAAGTTGTTCAAAAAGTATCAATTGGAACTGTTGTTGCTCTTACCTTAATGACTATGTTTTTAATTGTTAATACGATTAAATTAACTATTTTCTCAAGGAAAAGAGAAATATCTATTATGAGACTTGTTGGAGCTAGTAATTTTGCTATTAAAATACCATTTGTTGTTGAAGGAATGATACTTGGCTTTATTGGTTCAATTATTCCAGTTTGTGCAATGATTTATGGTTATTATGCTATGTATAATTACTTTGGTGGTAAGTTATTTACCGATTTAATAAAATTAGTTAGTCCTGAACCATTTATTTATATTGCATCTCTTGTAGTAATATTTGTTGGTATAATAGTTGGTATGATAGGATCAGGTAGAGCTGTAAGGAAATATTTGAAAGTATAATATTTCTTTTTTTGTCAAGTTATACAAGAAAAAATTTACATTTTTAAATAATGTGATAAAATTAAAATAGGAGGCTAATATGATAACAAAAGAAGAAATTAATAAATTAGATAAGTATTTAAGAGCTGCTAACTATTTATCGGCTTGTCAATTGTATTTACTTGATAATCCTTTACTTAGAAGACCTCTTAAAAAAGAAGATGTTAAAAAAAATATAGTAGGGCATTGGGGAACGGTTCCAGGTCAAAATTTTATTTATGTGCACTTAAATAGAATTATTAAAAAGAATGATTTAAATATGATTTATATATCAGGTCCTGGTCATGGAGGAAATGCTATGGTAGCAGAGGCATATCTTGAAGGAACTTATAGTGAGGTTTATCCAAATATAACAAGAGATATTAATGGTTTAAAAAAGTTATTTAAACAATTTTCTTTTCCAGGGGGAATATCATCTCATGTGGCTCCAGAGACACCTGGATCTATCAATGAGGGTGGAGAACTTGGTTATAGCTTATCTCATGCTTATGGAGCTGTTTTAGATAATCCTGATTTAATTGCTGCATGTGTTGTAGGAGATGGTGAGGCTGAAACTGGTCCTCTTGCAACAAGTTGGCATTTAAATAAATTTCTAAATCCTAAAACTGATGGAGTAGTTTTACCAATACTTCATTTAAATGGTTATAAAATTGCTAATCCTACTATCTTTGCTAGAATAAGTGAAGAAGAATTACTTAATTATTTTAAAGGATGTGGGTATGAACCTTTTATAGTAAGTGGTGATAATATTCATGAAAAGATGGCTAATACTTTAGATATAATTGTTGAGAAAATTAAAAAGATTAAAGCAAGTGATAGTTTAGAAAGACCAATTTGGCCAATGATAATTTTAAAAACTAAAAAAGGCTGGACAGGACCAAAAGAAGTAAAAGGTAATATTATTGAAGGAACATTTAGAGCTCATCAAGTTCCAATTCCAATATCAAGAAATAATCCGGAAAATTTAGGTTTATTAGAGTCTTGGCTTAGAAGTTATAATCCTGATGAATTATTTGATAAAGATGGAAGATTAATTGAAGAATTACAAGAACTTGCTCCAACTGGTAATAGAAGAATGAGTGCTAATCCAAATGCTAATGGAGGACTTTTATTAAAAGAATTAAGAACCCCTGATTTTAAAAATTTTGCTGTTTCCGTTACAAGAGGAGAAACTGTTAAAGAAGATATGCGTATTCTTGGTGAGTATGTAAGAGAATTAATAAGAATAAATGATGATAATAAAAATTTCCGAGTATTTGGGCCCGATGAAGCCTTATCAAATAGATTAAATCATATGTTTGAAATTACTAACAGGCAATTTATGGGAGAAAAATATGACTATGATGAGTATTTAAGTGCTAATGGTCGAGTAATTGATTCTTATTTATCTGAACATGTTTGTGAAGGTTTATTAGAAGGTTATTTATTAACAGGAAGACATGGATTTTTCCATACTTATGAAGCTTTTGTTCGAATAGTTGATTCGATGGCAAGTCAACATGCTAAATGGTTAAAAGTATGTAAAGAACTTCCTTGGCGAAGACCAATTGCTTCTTTAAACTATGTTTTAACTAGTCATATTTGGCAACAAGATCATAATGGTTATACCCACCAAGATCCAGGATTTTTAAATCATTTAGTAACTAAGAAGGCTGATATTGTAAGAATATATTTACCAGCTGATGCTAATATGCTTCTATCTTGTTTTGATCATTGTATTAAAAGCAAGAACTATATAAATGTAATTGTTGCCTCTAAACACGAAAGACCTCAATGGTTAAATATGGATGAAGCAATAAAACATTGTACAGCAGGAATAGGTGTATTTAAATGGGCAAGTAATGATGAAGGAATGGAACCTGATATTGTCCTTGCTTGTGCTGGTGATACTCCTACTTTGGAAATTCTAGCTGCAACTAAAATATTAAATGAAAACTTCCCTGAAATTAAAATTCGCGTAGTTAATGTTGTTGATTTAATGAAATTAGAATCTAAAACAAATCATCCTCATGGTTTAACAGAAGATGAATATGATATGTTATTTACTAAGGATAAACCAATTATCTTTGCTTTTCATGGATATCCTTCTTTAATTCATCAATTAACTTATAAAAGAACTAATAAAAATTTACATGTTCATGGTTATATTGAAGAAGGAACTATTACAACTCCATTTGATATGCGAGTACAAAATAGAATTGATCGATATCATTTAGTAATGGATGCTTTAAAGTATTTAGATAAATTAGGTGATAGGAGAACTTCTTTAAATGAATGGTGTAAAGATAAATTAATTGAACATAAATACTATATAAGAGAATATGGTGAAGATATGCCAGAAGTTAAAAACTTTAAATGGAAATAAAAGGATACCTAGTGTCCTTTTAAAATTTCAAAAAAATTAGCACTCTCTATTGACAAGTGCTAAAAAATGAGTATAATTAATAATGAAATATGTTTATGGGCATATTATAAGTAAAGGGGATGATAATATGTATCAAAATAATGAAGAAAATGTAAATGTTCTTGAAAAGTATGGACGAGATATTACCAAAGATGCTAAAAATGGTAAAATTGATCCAGTAATAGGTCGTGATGAAGAAATTCGTAGTATTACGCGTATTTTATCAAGAAAGACTAAAAATAATCCAGTTTTAATAGGTGAACCCGGTGTTGGTAAAACAGCAATTGTTGAAGGACTTGCTAATCGTATAATTGCTGGGGATGTACCAAATAGTTTAAAAGATAAACGTATCTGGGAGTTAGATCTTGCATCTCTTGTTGCCGGGGCTAAGTATCGTGGTGAATTTGAAGAGAGACTTAAAAACGTTTTAAATGAAATTAAAAAGAGTGAAGGAAATATTATCATGTTTATTGATGAAATACATATGATAGTAGGAAATTCAGCTGAAGGTGCAATGGACACTTCTAATATTTTAAAACCAATGCTTGCACGTGGAGAGATTCATGTAATAGGAGCTACTACTTTAAATGAATATCGTAAATATATTGAAAAAGATGGAGCTCTTGAAAGACGTTTTCAAAAGATTAAAGTATCAGAACCAACTGTTATGGATACTATTACCATATTACGTGGTTTGAAAGAAAGATTTGAAATTCATCATGGTGTATCAATTACTGATAAGGCAATAATTGCAGCCGCTACTTTATCAAATAGATATATAACTGACAGATATTTACCTGATAAAGCCATTGATTTAATTGATGAAGCATGTGCTACTATTCGTGTTCAAATGGACTCAGTTCCAGTAGAGTTGGATACAATAACTAGAAATATCTTATCACTTGAAATTGAAAAACAAGCAATTAAAAAAGAAAAAGATGAATTATCTTTAAACAGAATGGCTGAAATTGAATCTAGTTTAAAAGAACTTCATCAAAAAGAAAGTGAATTAAAGACTGCTTGGGAACGTGAAAAATCAATAAATGATAAAATTAAAGCCAAGAAAAAAGAACTTGAAAATGCTAAGTTTACTTTACAAACTGCTGAAAATAGATATGATTTAGAAACAGCAGCTAGATATCGTCATGGAGAAATTCCAAGAATTGAAAAAGAACTTCAAGAATTAAACAACTTAGAAAAAAA
Organism: uncultured Bacilli bacterium; assembly: GCA_934153655.1. Taxonomy (GTDB): domain Bacteria; phylum Bacillota_I; class Bacilli_A; order RF39; family UBA660; genus RUG591. The sequence continues at coordinate 4,861 of CAKPFH010000042.1, read as the reverse complement.
TCGTTTACTAAGTGATACAGTTAATGAAGAAGATATTGCTTATGTAATTTCTAAATTAACTAATATTCCACTTACTAAACTTGTTAGTAGTGAAAAAGAAAAATTATTACATTTATATGATAATATGAGAAAAAATGTCATGGGACAAGATGAGGCTTTAAAACTTGTAAGTGAATGTATTTTAAAAAGCAGAAGTGGCATAAAAGATCCTAATAGACCAATTGGTTCATTTATCTTCCTTGGTCCAACTGGAGTTGGTAAAACTGAGGTTGCTAAAACTCTTGCTATGGAATTGTTTGATGATAAAAGTCATATTGTTCGTATTGATATGAGTGAATACATGGAAAAATTCAGTGTTTCTCGTTTAATAGGTTCACCTCCTGGATATGTAGGATACGAAGAAGGCGGACAATTAACTGAGGCTGTAAGACGTAATCCATATAGTATAGTTTTATTTGATGAAATAGAAAAAGCTCATCCAGAAGTTTTAAATTTATTACTTCAAATTCTAGATGATGGTCGTGTAACTGATTCAAACGGAAGAACCGTTGATTTTAAAAATACAATTATTATCATGACTTCTAATTTAGGATCTGAATACGCTCTTGAAGGAAAAAATGATCTTGTCATGAAAGAATTACAAGATACCTTTAAACCAGAATTTATTAATCGTATTGATGAAGTAATAATTTTCAAACCATTATCAAAAGAAGTAATACATGAAATATTAGATAAAATTATTAAAGAAATCGAAACTAGATTAAGTGATAAAAACATAAAACTTAATTTAACAGATGCTTGCAAAAATTATTTAATTGATATTGGTTATGATGTAAACTATGGAGCAAGACCTTTAAAAAGAACTGTTTCAAGAACAATTGAAACCATGCTTGCTGAAAAAATAATTGATGGTTCTATTAAATATGGTGATAAAGTAACCTTTGATTATCAAGATGGTAACATTATAATTAAATAAATTAAAGGACAGTAAATAGTTTTATTTATTGTCTTTTTAATACACTTTTTTTAATTTATTAAATTTAGGTTGTCCATTGTGTCTAATTTAATAAATAGTTTAATCATATTATTTACTTTTATTTTAATATAAGATATTATAAAGATATAAAGAATAAAATCAAAATAATAAGAAATGAAAATAAGGAGGAAAAAATATGGATTTTCATGCAAATGATTTAGATGGTGCTTACACTACTTTAAGTGAATTAAATACACTAGCAGTAAATGATGGAGTAACCATGGAAACAAATTTAAAAAATGTAATTGATAATTTACAAATACATTGGAAAGGAAATGATGCATCAGGACATATTAATAATTTAATGGATGTATGCACTAGTTTAAATGCAATTATAAATAATATAATGATGGTTGCACATAATGTTAGTATGCCAATAGTAAATGCTCAACAAATTAGAAATTCAAATGGTGGTCTTGGAGATGTTGGATCAATAATACCTTATAATCAACAAGCACCATTAACATTTCAAAAATTGGAAGCCACAACTGAATATTATGTTGATCCAATTATGGCTCCAAAAGATCATTTAAATTTATGTAATATGTGTGAATCATTTACAACTTTTTGTAATAAATTTTCTCAATATAAAGAAGAACTAATGAATAATTGGATATCAGGAACAAATAGAGAAAAAATGGTATCAGATTTTACTGAATTTGAATCAAACGTTTTTAATTATCAAAAAAAATTAAGTGAAGCAAGAGATAATTTAGGAATAGCAATATCTAATTTAAAACAACTTTAAAATTAAAGGAAAACAAAATGAATATAAATGATTCAAATCAAATTAACATATTATCAACAAAAATGCAAAGAATACAACAAAACATAGATAAATATAAAAAAATAGTTAATTATTTAACTGATTTAAATAGTGATTTATCTAATATAAGTGGTAAAATTAAAAATGCTATTACTGGATGTTTAAATGGTGGTTTTAATGATAAAGGTAATCCCTTTGGAAATGGATTAATGGAAGAAACATTAAATTCTGTAAATTACAATATTAGTGAAATTAACACATTAATTTCAAAGAATACCAAACAAATTAATCAATTAGAAAGTGAAATAAGTATTATAAAAGAAAAAATAAAACAAGAAAAAGATAGATTAATATTATCTGATGTATAGGTGATGACAAATGTTTCAATATGATGAAAATTTATTTAAAGAGGTTTGGAAAAACATTAATGATTCTTTAAATATTATTAATTCTAAGGAAAGAGTTTTAAATGAATTACAAAATTGTGATAATTTAGAATGTGAAAGTGATATTTTAAAATTAGTTTCAAGTTCAAAACAAATTCAAAAAAATCTTGAAGATTTGAATGATAAAATTAAAAATACACTTAATATTGCTAATAATAATTCATTTGTATCACCATTAACTGAAAATAATGAATTTAATATTTCTTTTGAATTATTAAAAGAATTAATGGAAATTGCTAATGCAGACTCTCAAATTAATTTATCTGGAATATTTGCAAATTTTACAGATTATCAAAATATAATGTTATCTAATTTAAGTTTTTTTGAATTGTTTTTTAGAGATAATGAAAATATGTTAAAGGGAAAAACAATTGAAGATTTGTTTTTAGAAACTTATGATGTTAATAATAATTATACTATAAATGATTATATTTCATTTTCACTTGATACAGATAAAATTATATCTTTAAATGATGTAGATAATAGAAATAAATATCTTAATTTATTTTTAGGAAAAATGGTACTTAATGGTTTTGCAAATATAAAAATAAATGAACTAGTTAATGGTGAAGATAGTTTTGATGCTATAATTTTTACTGATCAAAATGATGATACATTAGTTTATTTTTCATGTACAGATTTATATGAGTTTGATGATTATTTATATGATGCTTATCCAATACTAAATACATTTTCAAATTTAGGTAAATCAATAGGAGAAGTTGCTAATGCTGAAAAAATATATAAATCACAGCAAAGACAAGCCTTAGAATTAGTGAAAAAATATTTATCAAATGATAATTCAAAAGTTAATATAGGTGGTTTTTCATTAGGGGGAAGTCTTGCTGAATATTCTTATTTTTCATTATATGGAAATAATAATTTGAATAATTTAGTGCTATTTAATCCATTTCATGTAGAAGTTAATAAAAATGATTTAACTGATGCTTTTAATAAAGAAAAAATTAAAATATATGCAGCCGAAGGAGATGCTGTTTCAACCGTATTAAATTATGATATATACAAAGAATATACTACTCCTGTATATATAGATTATCAAGATGTAATATCAAAAGGAAAAGAATTAGCAATATCGGATAATAATTTATTAAATCGAATAAGTACAAATTTAAAAAATATTTATTGTGACAATTTGATAAATTCTTGTGATGATTTATCTGAAAGATTTTATTTTAAATATTATCCTGCTCCTCAAGTTGGACTTTATCTTAAAGGAATTTCTGAAATAGCAGAGGAAATGAAAAAGTATGATGTTAATTCTCAGGAATATATATCATTATTAGCCCAATGTAGTGATAAAGCTGAGCCAATTTTAAATATAGTAGGAGATGTTATCGATGTTGATTTGGATTTAAGTTTTATAGAAAAATTTGAATATGTTGAAATCCTTTTTTCAGGAGTTCATATGCCATATTCAGTTGAAGTTAGTAAAACAACATCTTTTGATTCAACAGGTAAAACTTTATCTACAATAAATGGTGTTGATGTTGAGTATCCTTCATTTGAAGAGACATCTAGCTTAATATTTAGTTCAAATATTTATGATGAAATAAAAGATTTAACGTACAATATTGGCGAGGTACAAGATGAATATAAAGAATTAAAAGAAAGTGAAGAATATAGAATATTAGAAGAAAGACTAAGACAATAATTTAGGGAGGAAATATTTATGTTTGATTTATTACCAATTGGAAGCATAGTTAAACTAAAAAATGGAAATGTTAAGTTAATGATAATAGGATATTGCCAAAATATAAAAGAAGATAAAATAAAAGAAAATGATTATGTTGCTTGTATATATCCTTTAGGAATTATTAGTATGAAAAATTTATTAGCATTTAAACATGAACAAATTAATGAAATTATAGTTTTAGGATCAACAAGTGATGAATTTGAAACTCTAAAAAACATTTTAAAAAATAAAGTTGAAGATAAAAAAGATTGATATTGAAAGGCAAAAATGAAGGAAGAAAATAACGTAAACAATGAATGGATAGGTTGGGATGATATAGATAAGGTATGTAATTCTATTTATCCTAATCAAGAACCATTGCATTATGGAACTATTGTTAAATATTATTTAGGAGGAAAAGATCCAATAGATGGAATTAGTATTTATGATGCTGGCAGTTATTATCACTTTGTAACATATGGTTTTTCTGAATTATATGAGAAGAAAAGTGATAATAAAGATGTTAGTGGATTTGGATTTGAATTAACTTTTAAATTAAAGAAATATGATGATATTGATGAGAAAGAATTAAAAAATGTATGTATTATATTACAAGATATTGCACGATATGTTTTTGAAACTAAAAATATAATTAAAACATATGAATATATTTATACAGGTCAAACTGATGGTATGGATATAGAGCATAAATCATCTATTGTTGCCTTTGTAACTATTGAAGATAATTTATTTAAAACTATTAATACGGTAAATGGCAAATTACAATTTATTGAATTAATAGGTATTACAAACAATGAACTACAACAAATATTAAATAAAGTTAAACCACGACAAGAAATAATTAATGAAATTGTATATAAATACGGAGATATTACAGATTATAAAAGATAATTAAAACT
>CAKPFH010000041.1 GCA_934153655.1 uncultured Bacilli bacterium | reverse complement strand
TAATTATATTATTAGTTTCAAAATAATTTAATGAATCTGTTGAAAAAGAATTTCCATCTAAATAATCTTGAAAAGTTTTAATCCCATCAGTACCTGTTCCGTTACAAAAGTTTTTGTATCCAATTTGATCTTCTCCCCATAAACTTGTTAAGTGGGTAACACATTTATTTACTTCTTCTTCAGTAATATTTTTATTGTGAAGATATCTTGTTCCATCAAGTGGCATAGCATTTTCAATTGTTAATTCATTTGTTTCATTGTAATGCATATAGATATCGCCTACAACTAAACTAGAGTTTTTAGTACCTACTTTATTGTAATTAAATACAGCAAAGGTTACTCCTATTGAAAGTATTAAAACTACTATTATACTTAATGTTATTATTATTTTTTTATTTTTCATATAAACCTCTTTTCATTTTTTGCCCCTTTATTCTAATATAATTTTATTATAACACTCTTTTTATTTATTATAAAGTATTTTCATGTCTAAAAAAATCGTATTATGTGGACAATTAAAAAAACACGATTAAAAATTACAGATAAACTGTAAACTTAATCATGTTGTTAGGTATCATTTATTATATTAATTTCCTTTATATATAAGGATTTATAGGGTTTTTCTACCCCCCCCCCATGTAAAGTTTTGTAAAGTTAGGAATTGATTTATTGTAAAGTAATTATTAATAAATTTTAACATCTAAATCAACTCCTTTTTTTGTACATTTTAATTCGCAAATATTTTTATTGAAACCCTTATAAAATAAAGAAAACTATTATTTTATTTGCGAATTATTATGTATTTTTTATACTTAAATTTTAGCAAATAATTTTTACTTTTTCAAGTAATTTTAAAAATTTATTTTAATTCGACAAATTATTTACTAATAATAGTTTAGACTTAAAAAGGTGGTTAAATGAAAATATATCTTGATTTAATATTTCTAATTAATATCTGGTTTGATTTTTTAATCCTCTTATGTGTTTCTATTTTATTAAAAAGAAATATAAAATTAAAAAGAATATTTCTAGGTAGTTTATTTGGTAGTTTAACTTTCTTAATTATATTTTTAAATATAAATAATTATATTTTAATTATTTATAAAATTATTATTAGTATTTTCATGTCTATTATTACTTTTTCTTATAAAGATCTTAAATATACTATTAGTAATATAAGTTATTTTTACTTAGTAAGTATTATTCTAGGTGGTAGTATTTATTTATTAAATAATTCTTTTATAAGTAATAATAGTTTAATTATTAAGAATAATCTTTTTAACTATTTAATTTTAATTATTATAAGTCCTATAATTATTTATATTTATATAAATCAAACAAGAAAATTAAAAGATAATTATAGTAATTATCATAAAGTAGATATTTTATATAAAGATAAATTATATCATTTAAATGGTTATTTAGATACTGGTAATAATTTAGTTGATCCTTATAAAAAAAGAAAAATAATACTTGTTAAGTTAAATATTAAATATGATGATACTAGTATTATTTATACTCCTTATGAAAGTTTAAATAATATAGGAGTTATTAAATGTTTAAAAATAGATAAATTATTTGTTGATAAAAAGGAATTTAATAATTATTTAATAGGACTTTCAAATGATAAGTTTAGAATTGAGGGAATTAATTGTATTTTACATAATAGTATGAAAGGAGAATTATGATATTAATACTTAATTTGGTAGGTTTGATTAGTTGTTTTATTGAAAAGAAAGGAAGTTTGTTTTATGTAGGAGCAACCGATAAATTACCTCCTCCTCTAACTAAGGAAGAAGAGGAATATTATTTGGTTATGGCATCTGATGGTGATAATTTTGCAAGGGATAAGTTAATTGAACATAATTTAAGATTAGTAGTTTTCTTAGCTAAAAAGTATGAAAATACCGGAGTTGACTTAGAAGACTTGGTCTCAATTGGAACAATTGGTTTGATGAAAGGTGTTAAAACCTTTAGTATGGATAAAAATATTAAGTTAGCAACTTATGCTTCTCGTTGTATTGATAATGAAATTTTGATGTATTTAAGAAAAAATAAACGAGTTAAAACGGAAATTAGTTTTGATGAATCTTTAAGTTTTGATGCAGATGGAAATGAACTTCATTTAGAAGATGTTTTAGGAACGGATGCTGATATTGTAACCAAGCCTTTAGAAGATATTGAAAATAAACGTCTTATGTTAGATGAAGTAAATAAATTATCAAAAAGAGATAAAGAAATTATAACTTTAAGATATGGATTAGATGGTAAGGTTGAAAAAACCCAAAAAGAAGTTGCTAATATTTTAGGTATTAGTCAGTCTTATATTTCAAGAATTGAAAAAAAAGTTATAAAAAAATTGAAAAATATTGTTAAATAAATTGACAATATCTTTTTTTATGTATAAACTAATATTGATGGTGGGATATGAATCTTGAAAAAACAATTTTTATTATAAGAAACAAATTAAGATTTTTAACAGTTGAAGAAGTTGTTTTCAAGTGTTTTGATAATAATTATTTAGTAGCTAGAATGGCTATTTTAGAACTTATTAATAGAAATCCTACTAATATAGATTTAGATGATAGTATTATAAAACAAGTAATCAATAAAATGACTATAGAAGATATTTGGAGTATTGCAAGTATTAAAAGTAATACTAAATTATTTTCACTTGCTTATGAAAGATTAAGTGATATTTTAGAATACTATGATAGAATTCAAGAAAGAGAAAAGCAAAAAGAAAAATTAAAGCTTGTATAATGCCGATATAGTTTAGTGGTAAAACAGGTCCTTGGTAAGGATCAGCGGTAAGTTCAATTCTTACTTTCGGCACCAGATTGATTAATACTCGAACTACTTGTTTCAGTTCGAGTTTATTTATGGTTTATTAAAACAATTAAAAGTAAAACTCGGATAAGTACTTGACAAAGTCCGAGTTTTACTTTATAATGACATTGGTGAGTAAAATGATATATAAATATAGTGAATTATTAAAAAAAGAAATTTATACTAGTGATGTAGATATTAAAAAAGCAATTACTAATGGAAAATTGTTCAAAATTGATTTTGGATTATATTCTGATAAAAAGATAAATTCAAAACTTGAAATTGTGTCAAAAAAATATGAAAACTACATTTTTAATTCTGATAGTGCATTTTTTTATCACGGATTAACCGATAATATACCATCAAAATATTATATAGCTAGCAAACGGGGTTCACAAAAAATCAAAAATGAAGATATTGTCCAGACATTTATGGAAGATAAATATTTTGAAATTGGAGACACATTTATATTTTATAACAATATAAAATTGAGAATATATGATAAGGAAAGAATGCTAATAGAGTTAGTTAGAAATAAAAATAATATTTCATATGATATGTATAAAGAAATTATTAATAATTATAGAAACATAATAGATTCGTTGAATTTATTAAAATTACAAGATTATCTAAGTAAATTTAATGATGGTAAAAAATACTTAAAAATAATACAAGAGGAGGTAATATGATAAATCTAATAGAATTAGTTAACAAATATATTGAAGATGGATATAATGAGATTTATGCAAATGCAAAAGTAGCTCAAGATATTGTATTAAGTTATTTATTTAAATCAGAATATAAAAATAACATTACAATTAAAGGTGGAGTTGTAATGTATAATATAACAAATGATAAAAGGCGAGCAACTATTGATATAGATTTGAATTTAATAAGGATATATTTAGCAGATGATAATTTATATAAAATATTTACTTCACATAAATTAAGAGGAATAGATTTATATATAAATATGAATGAAATTACAAATTTAAAACATCAGGATTATAATGGAAAAAGAATTCCTGTTATCATAAAAGATACATTTAATAATGAAATAAAGACAAAAATAGATGTTGGAGTTCATACAGAATATAATATAGATCAAGATGAATTGTGTTTTAATACTTGTATTGACAATGAAAGTATTACTTTATTTGTGAATAGTAAAGAACAAATCTTTGTAGAAAAAATTATTCCAATAGTAAAATTTGGTAGTTTATCAACAAGATACAAAGATTATTATGATTTATATTGGTTAATTAAATATGGAAATTTAGATAGAGATAAAATTATAAATATAATGAATGACAAAATATTTAATATAAGAATTAATAATATATCTAACATAGAAGAACTTATAAATTTAATAGAAAAAGTTTTATCAAATGAAAAATATTTGGAAAATCTTAATAATAGAAAAAATAATTGGATAGAAATAAGTAATATTGAATTAAAAAAAGAAATAATTATATATTTAAATTCTCTTTCAACGGTTGAGGTTTAGTGTATAAGCAGTTAGTCATTTATTACATCTTATCAATTAAAGTTGTTGTACTTCCACCAAAAGGGCACCAGATTGATTGATACTCGAACCATTCGAGATAATATAAAAACTACTTTCAAATAAACTGGAAAGTAGTTTTATTTTTTACTTTAAAAAAGTCTAATTGCAAACAATTGCTTTTGACCTTTTAATTTCCTTTTAATACTTTAGTTTTATTAATGTCTTGATTACTTCATTATCTTTTTTAGTATTAATAATATCTTTAAAATCAATAAAATCATCAAGGTTTTCTAATTGAACTCGGTTACAAAAATGAATTGTTACCTGTCCAATTATATATCCTAGTAAAAAACCAGTATTACCTAATTTAATTTTATAAAAGTTTCCAAAATCACATTCAACTGGATTAATATTATTTTCACTTGCCCAATCATCATCTATAAAATTAGGATATTTGCTAGTAAAATTAGCAAGCCAGTTTATATAATTTGTATTTGTTAACATTTCCTTAATTTTCTCATTTTTAATTTTTTTCTTTTATGGCATATTCTTCTATCCATTTTTTCATTTTTTCTATACCTTCTTTGGTATTTAAATCATCTAACATTTTATTACTCATTAAAGTCTCATTTTAATCTTATCAAACATTTATTTTGGTTTTTCTTTAATACTTTATGCATTTTAACTAAATTTCTTAATATCATTTATATTTATCATTAAATAAGGTATTTCTTTTGCTTCTTCTTTAATAAAAATCATATAATTATCTGTAAAATCAAAATGTCTTCCACCTTCTAAAGAGGTACTTTTTAAATTCATTCCCGCTTCACTTTTAACTTTACCACCTTCATTATCAATTTTAAATTCAACAGTTTGTACTACTTTAGAAAGTAAATACTCTTCATCAATTAATCTAATTTTATGTCCTTCTAAATCATTATATTCTTGCTTTACTTTAAAATCTAAATTATGAATACTAATTGTATCACTTGCTAAAAATTTGCTTTTTTCATTTTTAGCAAGTGCATTATAAGTATCAATGAAACTATCACTTCTACCACCTTTATATAAAATAACTTCATCCCCAGTTTTTGTTTTTAATAAAACAGCATAGGAATCACTATAATAGAATAATACTTCTAAATTATTATCAAGTTCATTATTACTACTTTCTTTTATACCAAAAGTATCATTAGTTAATTTATCAAATGGTTTTAAAAACTTAAATTCTTTAAATAACATAGAATAAAAGAAATAATCTTTAGAATCTTCTTCAAAAGTAAAATCATCTAAAATGCTACTAGTTTCATTAAATTTATTATAAATTTCGGTTTCTATTTCTTTTTTTAAACTAGGAGTTGCAAATCCATATTTTTTATAATATAAACTATCACTTATATCACTATCTTTAAAAGTTTCTAAATTTAATTCTCTAACTGTTTGATTATTTTCATCACCTATAAAAACAACATCTCCATTGTTTTCTTTTTTTAAATCATTCCAAATTAATTGAATAGTAGGTGAATATATACTATTATCTTCTAACTTAGAAACAATTGTTGGTAATAATTTAACATTTATTATATTAGTACTAGTAGTTTTTCTTGTATAATAATAAACTAAACATAAAAGTAAAATAATAATTATTAAAATTGTTAAACCATATTCTTTAATTTTCTTCATAATTTTCCTTTCTTATATCATTTATAATATAACTTGCCATGGTAAGACCAAAGATACTTGGAATAAAAGCATTTGAACCAATTGTTGTTCCCTTTTTTTCCATTTGTTCTTTAGAATAAACAACTGGTATTTCTAAACATTTTTTATTATCTTTTAAATTATATCTTAAAATTCTAGCTAATTTATCATAACTAGTATTTTTTAATTTTTCTATTTGAATTTTACTAGGATCAAATTTAAATCCTGCTCCCATTGATGATATTATTTTAATATTTCGCTTATTTGCTTCTCTTATTAATAATTCTTTACTTTTAAGAGAATCACAGCAATCTAGAATATAATCATAATCTTTATTAAAGATAAAATCAGTTGTTTTTTCATCATAGAAACAATTAAAAGTTTCTACTAAACAATTGGGATTAATATCTAATATTCTTTTTTTTAACACCTCAACTTTAAAAAGTCCTATAGTAGAATGAAGAGCAATTATTTGTCTATTTATATTACTAATATCAACCTTGTCATAGTCAACTATTGTAATATTTCCAATACCACATCTAGCTAAGGCTTCAACAGCATAGCCACCTACTCCTCCTACTCCTATAACTAAAACTTTTTTATTTTTTAAATTATCAATATTCATTAATATTTCTAGTCTTGAAAACTCCATTAGAAACTTCTTCCTCCTCCTCCATGAGATGAACCACTACTAGATGAATGAAAACTTGATCCTCCTCCATGAGAAGATCCAGATGAACCTGTATCTGAAACAATTCTGGTTCTTGTTGTATTTGCAGTAATAAATTTATCTTCTCTTAAATTAATATTAGCATTTTTTAAATAACTAACCGTTGATCCTACTTTAATTTTTAATCTGGTTTTAAAATATAAAATCAAGCTTACAATTAAAGTTATAATACTAGATATCAAAGCAATTACTTTGTAAGGAACATATTTAATATAAATAGGATCTCCATTACTATCTATTTCCATATTTTTATTACTATCAGGATAACCTAAATCAAATTCATCTTGCATTTCTTGAACCATTTTACTTAAACATTCATAGTATTCTTCATTTTTTAAGTTATCAAAACCACTATCAAGAATATCATCTATTCGACTATCGTCATACATTTTTATAGCATAACCAGTAGTTGATATATAAATTCTTCTGTTGTCCATATCAATTAATATTAAAGATCCATCTCTTGTTTCATTTTTACCAAATAAATTATAATCATAAAAATCATTTGCATAACTTACTTCATCATATTTAGGATTTTCATTAATTAAAACTATAGCTAAATCATAACTAGTATTTGTAATATAATTATTAACTAAATTAAATAAATTTTCTTCCTCTTCATCAGTTAATAAATCAGCAAAATCATAAATTTTATCCATATCATCAACACATGGAGTTGATAAAATATCTTCTTTATTACTACCTAAATTAAATTTATCTCTTACTTGTAAATTAGTATCAGTTCTTAAACAAGTTTTTATTTCTTTAGCTGAAACAGGTAAAGAAGCAATTATAATTAATAAAATTAAAACAGCTATTATATATATTCTTTTAATATTACCACCTATACCCACTTAATTTAAAAAATAAAAGTAAAATTAGAAAAGATACCACAAAAGTAATTAAAATTACTAAAAATAACTTAAACTTAGAAACAGGTATTTCTCCAACTAATTTAGAACTTTCTCCATTCATAGCAAAATGATAGATTTTTCCTTTATAATTTATATTTAAAACCCAAACGGGTAATAAAACATATTTATTATTGTTTAAAACAACATTATTATTACTATTTTTTACAATAGTTGTAGAATAACCTTTTATATCTTTTCTTAAATATTCTTTAGAATCATTTTTAATTCTTTCTAAAACATTTTTATACGCATCTGTCATTTTAACATCATATTTTTCAGATAAATAACCTGATAAATAACTAGTATCAAATTCTTGCATTTTACTATAATCAAATGGTTCTATTGCATTCATGATTTTATCATCAAAACGAATTGAAGCATCATTCGGAACATTTAAAAAGCTAAGATTTCCGCCTCTTTTAACCTCATAATACTTAGTTTCAGTATAATTATAATCACCTGATGTCCAACTTCTAACCCTAGTACAACTTGCTGTTATATCAGTTTTATTATCCATATCATATAAGAAAAATGGTACATACAAACCTTCCATATCAGAAATATTATCTAAATTACTAAAATCTTTAGGTATTAATAATCTTCCTTTTACTATATCTTTAAAAGATTTAATTGCATCTTCTTTTAAATATTTAAAAGGAATAATACCAGATGGTTTGTATACTCCTGTTAAACGATTTTTAATAATAGAATAACTTCTGCAATAAACACATCTTGTACTAGAAGTATTTTTTTGTACGATAATATCAGCTCCACAATTTTTACAATGATAACCTTCTAAATCTTTAAGTTCTGAAAAACTTTCTTCTAAATTAGGAACTTTATCTAGTCTTTCTTTATTCTTTTTAAGTTCATCTAAAGTAAACTTAGAACGACAATATTCACATATAAATATTTCTTTTTTAGGAAAGTATTTAACACTACCTCCACAATTTAAACATTTTTCATCTAATGTATCCATAATTAACTCCTACATAATAAGTATAAACTAAATATGAAAAAAAATCATTAAAAAAAGAGAAGAAAAATGTAAATATTAAAAAAAATAATTTAAAAAACTTTTAATTATTTAATATTTACTATATAATTATATATATAAATAATAGTAGGTGATAAAAATGAGTAAGAAAAAAATTAAAAAAGAAAACTTAATTAATCTAAGTGATGATATAGAATTAGAAAGTGATGGAAAAGAAGAAAAAATTGAAATAAAAGAAAAAGAAATAAAAAAAGAAGAAAAGTCTAAAGAAATAACTAATACTTCTAATAAAAGTAAATTTAATATTTTCTTATTAATTATTTGTTTATTAATAATAATTTATTTAGGAATAACTTTTTATTTAAGTAAGAATTATGAATTAACTAATTTAATTAAAACTATTAGTTTTCTTGGTATATTATTAATTACCATAATAGTTTTATTTAAAACTAATACTAAAAAAACTACTCCTTATATATTATTAATTACTTTTATTTTAATAGGTTATGTAGTATTTCAAATATCTTATTCTGAAAAAGAAATATATGTATCTGATTTTATTAATAAAGACATATCTGAAGTTATTAAGTTTACTGATAAATATAATTTAAAACTTAATACTAATACTGAATATTCAGACACAGTTTTAAAAAATCATGTTATTATGCAAGAATATGGAATTAATACTTTAATTAAAGAAATAGATACTTTTAATGTTACTATTTCTCTTGGACCAAATTATAATAAAGAAGTAGTTGTTTCTAATTTAACTGGTTTTAAATATGATGATGTTATGAAATATATAAAAGATAATTATTTAAGTAATGTTGAAATTACTTTTATAAAATCTGATAAAGAAAAAGATACGGTTATCGAACAAGTTGGTAGTGGTTCTTTAAAAAGATGTGATTTAATTAAATTTGTTTTCTCTTATGGAAATGAAGAAATAGAACCTACTCCTGTTAAATCTTTAAAAGGTTTAAGTTTATTTGAGGCTACTTCTTATTTAAAAAGATATAATATTCCTTATGAAATAAAATATGAATATAGCAATTATGATGTTGATACTATAGTAAGTCAAGATATTGTTGATAATATTGTTTCAGATAAATTGACTTTAGTTGTTTCTAAAGGTAAAAAGATAATTGTTCCAGATTTAAGTAAAATGACTAGTTTAGAAATAACTAAATGGGCTTTAGAAAATAATGTTAAAGTATCATTTAAAGAAGTATATAATAAAGAATATGAAAGTGGTAAAATAATTGAAACTAATTATAGTAAAGGTGATGTAATTGCTAGTGAACCTTTAATAATAACTATTTCTAAAGGTAGTATGGTAATGCCTAAGATTGATGATTTAGCAACATTCAAGTTATGGGCAAGTGAAAATAATATTAATTATGAAGAAGTATATGAATTTAATAATGATATAGCTGAAGGTAATTTAATTAAAACTAATATTAAAGAAGGAGAAAAAATAATCGAAACTGATACAATTATTTTAACTATTTCTAAAGGAAAAAGTGTTACTATACCAAATCTTGTTGGTAAAAATAAAAATACTATTCTTAAGCTTTGTCAAGATAATAATTTAACTTGTACTTTTACTTATGGTGGTTTAACTGAAAATGTACAAAAAGATATAAGTATTAAACAATCCAAGCCAAGTGGATCAGTTGTTAGTAGTAAAACTAATGTTTTAATAACTTTATCAAGTGGTATATACGAAAAAGTAAATGTTCCAAGTTTTATAGGTAAAACTAAACAAGAAATTCAAACAACTTGTAATTCTTTAGGAATTAAATGTAATTTTACTTATAATAATACTTATAATGATACTTTATATGATAAATGTTTAAGTCAAGATAAAACAGGTACTGTTATTAAAGGAAGTACTATTAATATTACTTTAAGTATTGGTCCTGCTAAAACCTATAGTTTTGTATTAGATGGTAGTTTATTAAGTGGAGGAAATCCTGAACAAACTAAAAAAACTTTAGAACAAAAATTAAAAGAAAAATGTCCAGGAGTAAATTTTGTTTTCTCATTCCAACCAGTTAATAGTGGTATTGGTTATTTAAATCCTAATAGTCAAATAAAAGTTGGTCAAAATAATGTAGTTCAAGGTAAAACTTATAAAGTTATTATAAATAGTAGTAACTAAGTTCACTTGAACTCTTTTCTTTTTACTTTAAAACCTAAATAATATAATCTTAATTTATTAATAACAATCATATTTAAAGATTTAACTTGAGTTAATTTAATTTTTAATTTTTCACTTATTTCTTTATTAGAATAAATTCTATCTAAAAAACCATATCTTAAATAAATATATTGTTGTTCTATTTTACTTAAACTATTAATAAATTCATGTAATTCTTCAAATTCTTCTCTTTGAATAAACACTTCATATGGATCTAATTCTTGATAAATACTATCTATTTCTTGTTTATTAATTGGTACTTCTTGAATATAATTTAAACTATTTAAAATACTTATTATAACTTCCCTATCGTTTTTCATAGTTCCCCCAAAAATTAGTTTTATTATATCTAAAAAAAATATTTTTTACAAGTTATTAGTTTTATGTTATACTATTTTCTGAAAGGAATACTAATATGAAAAATAAATATTTAATTATAATAATAAGTTTAATTATCTTAATCTTTATTTCGGATTTTATCTTTTTAACAATTAATAAAAAACCTCTTATATTAATAAATAAACAAGATGAAAAATATAGTTCTATTTTTTATAATGTTTATGATTGTAATGGAGAAAAAGTTATTACAACTAAATTTTCTAAATATAATTGTAAAGTAAAAGCAAATGATAATTTAGATAATAAAAATGATGATAAAACTAATCAAGATGATACTAAACAAGATGATAATA
>CAKPFH010000040.1 GCA_934153655.1 uncultured Bacilli bacterium | reverse complement strand
ACTTTTTAACTTATTTTAACTCTTTTTTTGTTATTTAAAATACTATCTATTACTAGATTATCTATTTCATCTTCTAATAATTTACTTATATTTCTAGCACCCATGGTTTCATAGTTAGATAAATTAATAATTTTATCTATAAAACTATTATTAAGATTAAAGGTAATATTGTTTTCTTTTAATTTAGTTTTAATATTTTTTAATTCTTTTAAAATTATATCTTTTATATTATCTCTTGTTAATTCTTTAAATTGAATTATATTAGTTATTCTATTTATAAATTCTTGACTTAAATTATTTTTTAATTTATCTTGGATAACTTTTTCTTTTTCTTGATTAAAACCTATTTTATCTATATTAGAAGTAATATTACTTGTCATGATAATTATAGTATGATTAAAATAATATTTTTCTCCTTTAGAATCTGTTATAAAACCTTCATCTAATATTTGTAAAAATAAATTAATTAAAGTTATATTAGCTTTTTCTATTTCATCTAATAAAATAATAGAATATGGATTATTTTTTATATCATTTAAAATAGTATTATGATTATCATATCCAACATATCCTGGTGGAGAACCTAATATTTTACTAATAGCATGACTTTCTTTATACTCACTTCCATCTATTCTTATTAAAGGCATATTTAATAATTTAGCATATTCTTTAACAAGTTCGGTTTTACCTATTCCTGATTTACCTGTAAATAAAAATGAAATTGGTTTCTCTTTTATTTTTAAACCTAATTTAAGTTTTTTAGTTTCTTTTACTAAGGTTTTAATTGCTTCTTCTTGACCTATTATTTCTTTATTTAAATTAGTTTCTAAGTTTTTAATAGTTTTTAAATCATTTGTATTAAATTCATATACTGGTATATTAGTTTTATTTTTTATTACTAAATAAACATCTTCTATATTTACTTCTTTTCTGGTTAATTTAGATTTATTAAGTTCTAATTTATTTATTTTATCTTCTAAAACTAATTCTTGCTCTTTTAATCTTGAAGCATTTAAGAAATCATATTGTTTTAAATAATTATTTTTATCAAGTAATACTTGATCATATTTTTTTCTTAAAGTTTCTAATTTCTTCATATTTTTATCTTTAGTTAAAGATCTGATAATACAAGTTTCATCTAGAATATCAATTGTTTTATCAGGATTTTTGCGATTATAAATGTATTTATCTGCTAATTTAATTATTTTATCTATTACTTCATTTGGTATTATTACTTGATGATATTCTTCATATATTGGTTTTAGTTTTAATAAAATATTTTTGGTTTCTTCTAAGTTTGGTTCTTTTACTAAAATAGTTTGAAAACGTCTTTCTAAAGCTTTGTCTTTTTCTATAGAATCTTTATATTCAGCTAGAGTAGTTGCACCTATTAATTTAATTTTTCCTCTTGCTAAGGCTGGTTTAAAAATATTAGCAGCATCTATTGCTCCTTCAGCTCCTCCTGCTCCTACTAAAGAATGAATTTCATCTATAAAAAGGATAATATCAGGATTACTTTCTAATTCTTTAATAATTTTATTAACTTTGTCTTCAAATTCACCCCGGTATTTAGTACCTGCTACTAAACTTGCTAAAGATAAAGAAATTATTTTTTTATTTAATAATTGCATAGGAACTTCTTTTTTACTTATTTTTAAGGCTAGTCCTTCTACTATTGCTGTTTTACCAACTCCTGCTTCTCCTATTAATAAAGGATTATTCTTAGTTCTTCTTAATAAAATTTCTATTAGACGATTTATTTCTTTATCTCTTCCTATTACTGGATCTATTTTATTTTCTAAAGCTTTTTGAACTAAATCATAACCCCATTCATATAAAGTTAATTTTTTTTTACTTTTACTATGATAATTATCTTCTTTATTTAAAAATTCTAAATATAAATCATCTATATTTATACCTAAATCTTTTAAAACTCTAATTCCTACTCCTTCTCCTTCATCTAAAAATGATAAGAAAATATCATATATAGATACTTCATATTTACCTAATTCTTTGGTATCTAAAATAGCATTTTCAATTATTCTTTTTAAAAGAGGTGTATAAATAAAATAAGAATTTAAACTATTACCTAATCCAATTATTTGAATTAATTTATTTTTAAAATTCTCATAGTTAATATTATAACTATTAAGTCTTATAGTTAAATCTAAATCCTTATTACTTAATATACTTAATAATAAATGTTCTGAGCCTACAAACGAATGTTTTAATTCTTGCATTTCATATTTAGCCATCTTTAATACTTTTTTTGTATCTTCATCAAATTTTTGAAACATATTAGCCTCCATATAATAATATATGTTTTTTTTAAACTTTTACTAATTTTTTTATTTATTTATCCCATATATTTCATTTATAGAATCAAAGAAAAATTCTGTTTTTAAAGGATTATAAGTTAAATAACCTAGTATTATTATAATAACTATTATTATTACTAAACTTAAAGTATTTAATCCTTTATTATGATTTTTCTTACTAATTAAATACCAAATAATATTACCTATTATTAAAGTTATTAAATAAATTAACATAGTTATAATTAAATTTTCTCCAAAACGATTATAAATAGGTAAATAAATTATAAAGAATAAAATAATAGTTATAATTGTTCCTATTAATAAACCTGATATATAATTACTAAATTTAATTCTTTTTAATTTTAATATTAAATAAGTAATTAATCCTAAAATAAATTCTGATATAACCATTAGTTTTAAATGTTCATATAAACTTTCATTTACAGGAAACAAAAAAGCTGTTATTGAACATGGAATTAAGTTATAGATATTATGAAATAAAAATAAAGATAAAAAAATAATAATCGTGTTTATAAATAATATTTTTTTATTCATTTAATCACCATTATTATTTTACTTATAAATATTTAAATTATACTATAATTCTTTTAAACAAAAACTTGCATATACTGGAATATATCTAATATTTTTCTTTTTAGTAAAGTTATCTTCTGTTAATCTTATAGGACTTGCTACTTTATATTTTGATGTAAACATTGATAAAGCTTTTGCTTTAGTTAAATTCATATTAAGTATTTCTATAGGTATAATTTCACCCATTCTATTTTGAATTATAAAGTTTATTTCAGATTTACCATCTGATTGATAATAATAAATACTATAACCAAGATTTATTAAAGTATTACTAACATTACATTCTATTAAAGTTCTTTTTATTTCATTATCAGTTAGAAACTTTCTTCTATTTAAATGAAGCATTGTATAAAGTACTCCAACATCATTTGGATATAGTTTAAAACTTTCTATATCTTTATAACTACTTAAAGGACTTTTTATATCATTTAATTTAAAACTACGATGAATTAAACTATTAATACCTAAAAATTGAATACTTGCTTCATAGTCTTTACTTCTACTTCCTTTTTTAATATTACCATATTGAAACTTTTTATTTTCTTTTAAAAGTTGAAAAGGTAAACTATCTAATACTTCATTTGTTCTTGATATATCAATTAAATTTCTTGCATATATGGTTTCAGATTTAATTAAATTAATTATTTTTTGTTTAATACTTTCAATTATTAAATAATCTTTTTTATTAATATAAGCATCTATTACTTCCGGATAACCTCCTGTTATTAAATAATCATTGTATAAATCAAGAGCCATTTGATGAAAAGGCATAGGGGTATTATTAACATAAGATTCTTTAATAAAATCAACTAATTGTCTTTTATCAATATTAACTAAAAACTCTTCAAAGTCCATTGGGTACATTGCTTTAAAATGTAGTTCTTCTCCTTTAAACTTAGCTAAATTATCTCTTTTAGAAGTTATCATGATAATATGGTATAGATTATTTTCATTACCAAATAATTTAATAGCTTTTACTATATAAGGATCTTCAACATTATCTAAAATAATTAAAGTATCTTGTTTAAAAATAGTTTCTCCTGATAAAACTGATAATTTTAAAATAATTTTTTCAGGTATTTTTTCTCTTTTTAAAATATCTAATAATTCTTTATTATTAGTAGTATCAAAGTAAACTATATTTTTATAACATTTCTTACCAAAATCAATAACTGAATAAGTCTTACCTACTTGTTTAGATCCATATATAAGTAATGGTTTATAAGCATCTTTTTTCCATTTTAATAAATCATTATATATCTTACGTTCCATAAATCGTTGCCTCCCTACACTTATTATAATTTAAGTATATATCTTTTTTTTAGATAAGTCAATTAGTATTTAAAATAATATTAATTTATGATATTATTATTCTAGAGGTTAGTATGAATTATTTAATATTGTTTTTTTCATTTTTACCTATTTTTTTAATAGGATATTATTATTATCATAAAGATACTGTTAAAGAACCTAAAAGTTTATTAAAAAAATTATTTTTTAGTGGTATATTATCGGCTATTATAGTAATTATTATTTCTTTAATAACTATAATTTTTATTCCTAATCTTAGTAATACTAGTAATTTAAATAAATTAGAATTATTCTTTTATACTTTTATTTTTATAGCTTTCATAGAAGAAATATGTAAATGGTTTATGATTTATAAAATATCTTATAATAGTGAATATTTCGATCAATATTTTGATATTGTTTTATATAGTGTTTATGTAGGATTAGGATTTGCTTGTTTTGAAAATTTATTATATATTGCAAGTAGTAATTCAGCTTTAGAAATTGCTATTTTTAGAAGTATAACAGCAGTTCCAGCTCATGCTTGTTTTCAAACTTATATGGGTTATTTTTTAGGTAATAGTAAGTTCAAAAATTATAATAAAAAAAGGAACATGACATTAAGTATTTTAATTCCTACTTTATTACATGGCCTTTATGATTATTTATTATTAATGAATAATTTATTATTTTTAATTATTTATATAATATTTATTATTATTTTATTTATTATAACTATTATTAAAATTAAAAATATTGTTAAATTAGATAAAAGTTATTTATAATAAACTAATAAATTCTTTAGGTACATCTAATTCTATTTTTAATAATTCTTTAGTTATTGGATGAACAAATTCTAAGTAATATGCATGCAAGTATAATCTACTTGCTTTTTGTTTTGAATTACCGTATTTTTTATCTCCTAATATGGGATGACCTATACTATTTAATTGAACTCTTATTTGATTTTTTCTACCGGTTTTAATCTCTATATCTAAAAGAGAATAATTATTTTTTTCAAGAATAACTTTATAATTTGTAATTGCAAGTTTACCTAATTTATCATTTGTTATATAAACTAAATTAGTTTTAGTTTCAGCTAAATAGGATTTAATTGTATCTTGTTTTTTAGCAGGAATTCCTTCTACTATAGCCATATATTTACGAGTTATTTCATTAAAGTTATCTTGAAGATATCTTTTTATTTTTTCAGTTTTAGCAAATATGATAAGTCCTGAGGTATCTTTATCAAGTCTATGGACTATAAAAACTTTTTGATTTTTCTTTCTTAAATATAATAATACTTTATGATACATGGTATTTTCTTTTTCTTTAGAAGTTGCAATTGTTAATAAGTTATTTGGTTTATTTACAATAAGTAAATATTTATCTTCATATAATATTTTTATTTTATCTTTCATTTTCTATTTTCCTAACTGCATTTATAACAGCAAGGCGACCATAACTATAAGTTAAGGAACCTTGTTGATAAGCTATATAAGGTGGTCTAATTGGACCATCACAGGAAATTTCAATTGAACTTCCTTGGGTAAATGATCCACTTGCCATAATAATTTTATCAGAGTATCCTGGCATATCAGCAGGAATTGGCTCATAGTAATTATCAATAGCACTGTATTCTTGAATACCTTGAACGTATTTAATTAATTTGTTTGGATTGTTAAAAGTAATAGCTAAAACAATATCAATTGGAGTTTGATTACTTCTAGGATTAGTTTTATAACCTAGTTCTTCTAATAAAAGAGAAGCAAATAAATTAGTTTTTAAACTACTACTAACAGCTGATGGAGCCATATATAAGCCTTGTAAAATTAATTTATTCATATTCATACTAGGACCAACTTCAGCTCCTTGCCCAGGAACAGTTAATCTTTCAGCAACTAAATCAATCAAGTCTTTCTTGCCAGCAACATAGGCTCCATTAGGACATATTCCTCCCCCTAAGTTTTTAATTAAAGAACCAACCATGATATCACAGCCTATTATGCTTGAAGTTGGAGTTTTAAACTCAGTTAATTCGCAATAACAATTATCAACCATTATAATTATATCTTTATCAATATTTTTAATTAAGTCTACTACTTTTTTTATTTTATCTAAAGAAATAGCTTCTCTTGTAGAATAACCTCTACTTCTTTGAATTTCTATTACTTTTACTTTATTATTTTCTAAATAGGTTTTAATAGCATCATAATCAAAATCACTTTCATTTAAAGAATTAGTAATTAAATCAATGAAACTAAAATTAATCTTAAAAGCTTTTAAACTACTAGGATTTTCTTTTATTCCAATTACTTCATCTAAAGTATCATATGGTTTACCAGTTATTGATAATAAAGTATCTCCTGGTCTTAAAAGACCAAAGAAAGTTGTCGTTAAAGCATGAGTTCCAGAAATAAATTGACTACGAACAAGAGAAGCTTCACTATCTAAAACATAAGAAAAAACTTGTTCAATTTTATCACGACCTACATCATCATAACCATAACCTGTTGTTCCATTAAAATCTGTTTGGGTTATTTGATATTTTTTAAATGCTTCGATTATTAAAGAACTATAATACTCTTCTAAAGCATTTATAGATTTAAATAAATTATTTTCTTGAATTTTATTATCTATTTTTTTAATTATTTCATCTAAATTATTCATATATTTTAATCACTTCTCCACTTTTTATATTATTATTTTTGATTATATCAATTATTTTATTACTAACTGTATCAATGCTTATTAATTTTTCTTGACCTATTCTTTTAAGTTCATTTTCTAAATAAGTTTTATCAATTTCTAAAGTAGATTCTGTTTCTACCCAATTAGGTGCTATAGCAATTGTTTTTATATTTGAAAAAATTAAACTCATACTCTTAGTTAATTGAATAATAGCTGATTTACTAATAGCATAATCTAAATTATAAATACTATAAGTATCTATTCCATCTGTTGAAGACATATTAATAACAAAATCTTCTATATTTTCAATTAAGTATTTAGTCATTAAAAAAGTTCCTACCACATTTACTTCTAATACTTGCATGAATTCTTCCTTAGTTTTATCAAGAAATAAATTATCATTTGAAATAGAAGCATTATTAACTAAGATATTTATTTTAGAAAATTTAGTTAAAATATCATGACAAACTTCAATAATATTTTGTTCATCTTTTAAATCTAATTTGTTAATATAACATTTAACCTTGGTTTCATTTTCTATTTTTTCTTTTAATTTTAAAATATTTGTTTGATTATTATAATAGGTTAAATATAAATCATAACCTAAATTAGCAAGTTTTAAAGCTAAGTTATAACCAATTCCTACACTTGCTCCTGTAATTACTGCATTCATACATACCTCAATTCAGTAAAGATTTTACCATGTTTTTGTTATTTTTGCAAATGAAAATAGATAAGATTATTAATACTTTCTTATCTATTAATTTTTTTTGTTTTTTTTAGTTGTTATTTTTTATTTATTAGTTTCTTTTTTGGTATTTGGTAAAATTAAATTTAATATTATTCCTATAATTGCTGCTAGGCTCATACCAGATATTTGAATATTAGTATTTTTAGTTATTATTGATATAACAGCTCCTCCTAGTCCTAAAACTAACATAGTTGATACTACTATAACATTTTTTACGTCATCAAAGTCTATTTGATTTTGTACAATTACTTTTAGGCCATTTACAGCTATAAAACCATATAGAAGAAGAGAAATTCCTCCAAGAACTGGACTTGGTATAGTTGCAAGTACTCCAGTTATTTTTCCAAAGAAGCTAATTATAATTGCTATAATAGCTGCTAAACCTATTACTTTAACTGATGCTACTTTAGTCATTCCAACAACTGAAGTATTCTCTCCATAAGTTGTATTAGCAGGTCCACCTAAAAGGCCAGCTACACTTGTTGCTATTCCATCACCTAATAAAGTTTTATCTAAACCTGGATCTTTTATTAAATCTTTTTTAATTATAGTTGATAATGCCATGTGATCACCTAAATGTTCAGCTATAGTTACTAAGGCAATTGGAGCTATAGTTAAAATTCCCTTAAGGCTTAACGCATAGTCTTTAAAAGGTAAAATAAATTTTGGAATACTGAAATAACTTTCTTTTTGAATACTAGTAAAATCAACAAGACCAAGTATTATTGATAAGACATAGCCTGATACTATTCCTATTAGAAATGGAATTATTTTTAAAAATCCTTTAGCTCTAGTTGCTGTTATTGCTGTTACAATGAATGATACAATGGCTACAATTAAATATTTAAGATTTAAATCTCCTCCATTTATACCAATTTCAGATATTGCTGTTGGAGCAAGTCCTAAGCCAATTACCATAATCATAGGACCAATTACAACAGGTGGTATAAGTTTATGTATCCAATCATGACCAAATATTTTAATTAAAATAGCTACTATTACGTATATTAATCCAACTGCAAATATTCCAAGTCCTACTCCACTTTTTCCACCAGCTAAGTAAGCATAAGCAATTGGAGAAATAAAAGCAAATGATGATCCTAAGTAAACAGGTGATTTTCCCTTAGTACATAAAATATAAATTAAAGTTCCAAGTCCACTTGTAAATAAAGCAACTGGTATTGTTAATACTTCACATCCTGCTATTTCATTAACTAAAATAGGAACTAAAATAGTTGCTCCAAACATAGCTAAAACATGTTGTAAAGCTAAAATAAGCATTTTACCAAATGGTGGTGTCTCGTCTACATCATAAAGTAAATAATTGTTTTTTTTCATATAATCCTCCTTCAACAATTATAAAAATACAAAATAAAACACCAATTATAAAAATTGATGTTTATTTGTCATAAATATAAATGATAAAAATGCCAAAAATAGGTCTTTTGTTTTTCTTTTTACATTTAATTTTAGAAACCTATTTTTCTTTTTCATCTTATCACCTTTAACAGGATAACATATGTTTGATTAAAAAAGCAAGTATTTTTTTAATTTTTTAAAATTTATTTTAATTCAACACTTGAAACTGGATTTAAAGTTAAATCAGCTCGTCTACCTAATATATAAGCATAATAACCACTACTAGCAATCATAGCTGCATTATCGGTTGAATATTTTATACTTGGAAATGTATAGTTTATCTTGTTTTCTTCACATAGTTCTTGGAATTTACTTCTTATTCCTTTATTAGCAGCAACTCCTCCAGCTAGAATAAAGTTTTTAACCTGGTATTCTTTAATAGCTTTCATAGTTTTCTTTGTTAGTGTTTCAACTACTACATCTTGAAAGGACTTTGCTAAATCTTCTTTATTTAATTCATGGCCTCTTTGAGCTTCATTATGAGCTAAATTTATAACTGCACTTTTTAAACCACTAAAACTAAAGTTATAAGAGTCATCATTTAAAGGAATTGGTAAGTCGTAAGTATGACTACCTACTGTTGCTAATCTATCAATTACTGGTCCTCCTGGGTATTCAACATTAATTACCCGTCCTACCTTGTCATAGCATTCTCCTACAGCATCATCAAGTGTTCCACCAAGTTTTTGAAAATCATAATCTTTTTGCATATAAATAAGTTCGGTATGACCACCACTAATAACTAAAGCTATTAAAGGAAATTCTAATCTTTTTATTAAATTATTAGCATATATATGACCTGATATATGATGAACTGGTACTAATGGTTTATTGTATAAATAAGCTAAGGTTTTAGCACATTCAACACCTACTAATAAACTTCCAATTAAACCTGGTCCATAAGTAACGGCTATAGCATCTATATCTTCCATTTTCATATTAGCTTTTTCTAAACATTCTTCTAGAACAAAAGTTATGTTTTTAATATGAGCTCTACTTGCTATTTCAGGTACAACACCACCATATTTTTTATGAATATCTATCTGACTTGAAATAACGGTAGCTATTTCATCAGTTCCATTTTTTACAATTGAAAAACTAGTTTCATCACAACTAGATTCTATTCCTAATATATATATATCTTTCATTTACATCAACTCTTTTTCCATTAATATTCCATCAGTATCATTATAATAATTTTTTCTAATAGCAACTTCTTTAAAACCATATTTTTTATATAAATATATTGCTTTTACATTATCGCTTCTTACTTCTAAAGTAATATTTTTTAATTTATTATTCTTGGCTATTTCAATTATTTTTTCTAATAAACTTGAACCTATATGATTATCCTGAAAAAATTCTAAAACATTAAAATTAACTATTTCCATTCGATCATAGATAAGTAAATAATTGATAAATCCTACTATTTTATCATCTATTAAATAAATTAAATAATTAGTATAGGGATTGTTTTGAAAATCTCTTTTTATATCATTATTGATAAATATTTCTTTAAATTTTTCTTCTAATTCTAACTGTTTTTTAGTATCAGTTTCTAATAAAGTAGCTATCATTTTAATTCCTTTGTAAATTTTCTTCAGCTTCGGTTAATTTTAAATAGTTTGGTTCTACTAAATGAGGATTAATATCTTCGTTATCTTTGTAAGTATTAACTATTTTTAAAACATCAGGATTATAACTAACTACATTATCTATTTTTAGATTATCATTACTTACTATTGTATATTCTTTTTGATAGTTATTTAATTTATCTAATAAATCTTCAAATTTTATATATTGTTTTTTTAATAATTCTTTATTATCTTGATAAATACCTGCATAAACAAAACCACGTCTTGCATCAATAACTGGAACTATTAAATTATTAGAAGATGTACTTATTTGCATTGCATCTAAACTAGAAATAGAAATTATTTTCTTTTTTAAAGTATAAGCATATATTTTAGCAATTGTCATTCCTACTCTAATACCAGTAAATGAACCTGGTCCATTTACAACAATTATTTTATCAACTTCAGTAGGATTAATATTTACTTTTTTTAACATTTCAGAAATTTCGTACAAAGCATATTTTGATAAATCATGACTAAATTTTTGTTTTACTTCAGCAAGTAAAATATTATCAGAAACTATACCAGTATATAGATAATCAGTAGAAGTATCTATATAAAGTATTTTCATGATACAACCTCACATATTTCTTCATATTGACGTCCATATGGAGTTAAAACTAAAACTCTTGTATTTTCATCTATTATTTTAAATTTTATTTCTAGTCTTTCTTCTGGTAAACGATCTTTAATCATATCAGCCCATTCAATTATAGTTATTCCTGATTTATCATAATAATCTTCTATTCCTATATCTTCTCTTGCATCTTCTAAACGATAAACATCCATATGATATAAAGGCATTTCTCCATCATTATATTCTTTTATAATATTAAAGGTAGGAGAAGTTATATGTTCATCTATTCCTAAAGAATTAGCAAAAGCTTTGACAAAGACAGTTTTGCCACTACCTAAATCTCCTATTAGGCAAATAACCATATTAGGAAATTTTTCTGATTCTATATTTTCTGCAAGTTCTGCAGTATCTCTTTCATTATATGATGTTATTTTATATTCCATTTTCTTTCACCCACTTAATTATATAAAAAAAAAATATATTATACAACATATTTTTAATCTTTTTTTACATATTTTATATTATATCATATACGTAAAAAATAATAAAAAAAAATTCTTAGCGATTTCCTATTTTAGCATAAACAACTATCGTCGGCGTTAAGGAGCTTAACTTCTGTGTTCGGTATGGGAACAGGTGTACCCTCCTTGCTATAATCACTAAGAAAATATAATGAATAGTTCTTTCAAAACTTGAATAATGTGCACATCAAATTAATTTAACAATTTATGATTAAATCCTCGATCTATTAGTACTGGTCAACTCAACATGTCACCATGCTTCCATCTCCAGCCTATCAACGTTGTAGTCTTCAACGGATCTTACTAAATAAATTATGGGAAAACTCATCTCAAGGTTGGCTTCCCGCTTAGATGCTTTCAGCGGTTATCCATTCCCTACATAGCTACACTGCACTGCAACTGGCGTTACAACAGTTAGACCAGAGGTAGGTCCATCCCGGTCCTCTCGTACTAAGGACAGCTCCTCTCAAATTTCCTACGCCCGCGACGGATAGGGACCGAACTG
>CAKPFH010000039.1 GCA_934153655.1 uncultured Bacilli bacterium | reverse complement strand
GAAATTAATTAATATTTCTATAAGATTAATTATACGAGAAAATCATGAGTGAGGAAATAGAAGAAAATGTAAGAGCCTATGAAAAATACTTAGGTGGACTATTCTATGGTAGAGAGGAAGCCGGAGCTGAAGCTGAGGCTGAAATAGCTGAAGCTAAAGCTGAAACTGCTGAAGCTAAACAAAAACTAAAAGAAACTCAAACACTTATCGTAAAAAATTTATTAGAAAACTCAGTATCAGATGACATTATTTTAAAATCAACTAACATTTCTATTGAAGAATTAGATAATATTAAAAAAGAATTAAAATAACTTGTACAAATTTTAAAGAGTAATTTAGGTATACTACTTAGATTACTTTTATTATATAATTATTTTTTAATTCCTTCTAAATTAAAATCAGGAATATACTTTTTGGAATTAGTATTATCAAGTTGACAATAGCAATTATTAATACCTAAGTTAATTGCATAATCAATTATTTCTTCATAATCATTTTTCTTAATATTCTTGTTTAATTCTTCAAATGGTAAATTATCCATTATAGTATATTGGTTCATAATACTTAAATAAATATCATCATGATAAGTATCATATAAATATTTAATAACTTTTTTGGTATCATTTTTTAAAGTAGGTAGCATTAAATGTCTAACAATTACTCCTTTTATTATGTTACCATTTTTAAATTTACAAGGACCAACTTGCTTAAACATTTCTTCTATTACTTCTTTTTCTGTTTCTAAATAATTATTTGCTTTAGAATATTTAAGAGCATACATATCATCATAATATTTAAAATCAGGTAAATAAACATCAATTAAACCATCAAGCATTTTAATAGTATTTATATTTTCATAACTAGAAGTATTATAAATAATTGGAATAACAAGACCATTTTTCTTAGCTAATTTAATAGCTTTTATAATACCTATTACATGAGGAGTAGGGGTTACCAAATTAATATTTAAAGCTTTCTTATCTTGTAATTCTAACATAATTTCTGCAAGTCTTTTAATAGTAACATTAGTTCCATAGTTACCATGGGAAATTTTTTTATTTTGACAAAATACACATCCCATATTACAACCACTAAAGAAAATTGTACCAGATCCTTTAGTGTTAGAAATACAAGGTTCTTCAAAATAAGTAATACATGCTTTAGCTATTCTAATTTTATTAGTTTGACCACAATAACCAATTTCTTCATAACGATTTACAAAACAATTTCTTTTACATAAATTACATTTTTTTAATATATTCATAAAAATCACGTAGTTATTATATTATAAAAAAATTATAATGTATAGATTTAATTAAAAAAGATACCTTATTTTTTAAAAGTATGATATTATTATTTAGTAATTTACTATTTTTAGTAATATAATTTAGTGTACTTAAGGAGGCATTATGAAATATTATTTAATAGGAATAAAAGGATCAGGTATGAGTGCTTTAGCATCTCTTTTATATGATTTAGGAAATACTGTTGTAGGATATGATGATAGTATAGATGAAAAGTTTACTATGAAAGGTTTGAATGATAGAAATATAAAAGTTTATCATGATGATGAATTTATTCCAACAAGTGATTTTCTTGTTTGTTATTCAAATGCTATTAAAGAAGATCATAAAGAAATTCAAAGACTTAAAAATTTAAATTTAAAAATGATAAAGTATCAAGATTTAATTGGAAGTTTAACCAAAAAATATGAAACTATTTCTGTATCAGGTACTCATGGTAAAACAACAACAACATTAATGATATCAAGTATTTTAGATGAATTCATGGGAGTTAATTATTTTGTTGGAGATGGAAGAGGACATGGTAATATTAATAATAAAGTATTTGTTCTAGAATCATGTGAATACAACAAACATTTTTTAAGTTATTATCCTAAAAACTTAATTATAACTAATATTGATTTAGAACATACTGAGTGTTATAAAGATATTGATGATATTATTTCTTGTTTTAATATCTTAGCTAATAGATCTGAAAATGTTATTTTATGTGGTGATGACTCTAATGTTTTAAAAATAAAAACTGATAATCCATGTTATTACTATGGTTTTAATTCAACAAATGATTTAATAGCAACTAATTTAGAATTAACAAGTACTCATTCTAAATTTGATGTTTATTATAAAGGAGAATACTTTGATACCTATATTTTAAAAGTATTTGGTCGTCATATGATTTTAGATAGTCTAGCTTGTATAATGACATGTATTTTATATAAAGTTGATAAAAACTTAATTAAAGAAAAATTAAATGATTTTAATGGAGCAGTAAGAAGATTTAATGAAACTATTATAAATGGTAAAATAATAATAGATGATTATGCCCATCATCCAACCGAAATAAAAACCGTTTTAGATGCAGCTAAACAAAAATACCATGATAAAAAAATAATAGCTGTTTTCATGCCTAATACTTATTCAAGAACTAAAGATTTTCTAAACCAATTTATTGATGTCTTAAACCGATTTGATTATAGCTTTGTAACAGATATTAAATGTGATCGAGAAAATCCAAATGACTACGCAGGAATTACAAGTGATAGTATTATTAATAAATTAACAAACGGAGAAAAACTAACTAATCCAAGTCAATTATTAAAATATCAAGATGAAGTTATTTGTTTTATGAGTTGCGCTAATATAACTCCTCTTATAAATGAATATAAATCTTTACTAAAATAAATTAATTACATATAATACTTTGGTGATTAAATGAAAATAATAAATGCGGAGGAAAAAATAATTTTATACTTATATAAAAACTTTTTTTCAACCAATAACAAAGAAATAATTACTAAAGAAATAAAAGATTTATTTATAAAACTAATTAAATACTACAAATTATCATTTTCAGGTATTTATGATGTTTATGTCTATGAAAATAAATTATATGGAACTATTATTGAAATAATTAAAAAAGATAATTTATTATTTTCACCTGATTTAATAGATATAAAAGTAAAAATAAAAAAAGATGCAGATATTTATTTAAAAACTAAAGATTACTTTATCTTTAAAGATTATAAAGATATCTATTACTATAATGATTGCTATTATATTAAAATAAATAAAGATTACTTAAAACTAGTAGAATTTGTAGAAATAGAATATGAAATAGATATAAATTTATTAAAAAAATTAAATAAGAAGTAACTTAACTTAAATTACTTCTTTTAATATTAAATAATATCTTTTTTTAAATATTCATATATTATTCTTGAAACTAAATATTTAGATTCAAGGTAAGAAAAATGATAACAATTCTTTATTTTAATTAAAGTAGAATTTTTAATTAATTTATTAAGCAATAAACCATTTTCTAAAGGAGTTATATTATCAAGTTCTCCCCAAAGAATTAAAGTTTCTTGTTTAATATTTTTATAATTATTTTTTAAATTAACTTTTATAATATTTTGAAAAGTTTTTTTAATATTTTCATCTAAATCTTTATAATCATTAGAAGCAAATAAATTAAAGAGGAATTTTAAGTATTTCTTTTTTAAAGTTTTAGGAAGTAAATATTTTATTAGTTTTAATAATTTATATAATTTAGTTTTTAAAATAAGTTTTAAATTAATTTTTTTAATACCAGCAACACTTATTAGTAATAATTTTTTTACTTTTATTTCATTTACAAGTAAACTTGTTATTCTTCCTCCAAAAGAATGAGCAATTATAATAGGATTATTGATATTTAAGTCTTTGATAAAGTTAACTATTAAATCTTTATAATCATAGATAGTTAAATCTTTATTAGGAAAATTAGAATTACCAAAACCAGGGTAATCTATTATATAAATAGTAAAATAATCTTTTAAGTAGTTGATTAAATAATCGAAGGTTTTTCTATTATCACCCCAACCAGGTAAAATAATTATTTCTTGTTTTTTATTACCATGTTTTTCATAGTAAAGGTTAATATTATTTAGATTTATATACATATATTCACCAATATAGTATATGCCTTTAAAAATTATTTGAAAATATATATTAATTATTGCTTAAGGGTGTTTGTGATTAATTTGCGATAATGTTATAAGTATGTTATATTATAATAGGTATATGATATAAATGATAAAATAAAGGATAAGATAATGGATAAAGTAGATAAAAAAATAAATGATAAAGTAAATGATAAAGTAAATAATAAAGTAAATAATAAAGTAAATAATAAATTTTATAAATTAGTTTTAATATTTTTAGTAGGATCATTAGTAGGATTTTTTTATGAAGAAATATTTTATTTAATAACTGATCATAAATTATATTATCAAGGCTTTTTATATGGACCATATTTGCCTATTTATGGGTGGGGCTCTTTATTATTACTTAGTTTAAAAAGATTTAAAAAAAATCCAGTTTTAGTATTTTTGCTTGCTATTTTAATAACGGGAGTTTTAGAATATTTTAGTGGCTATTTTATGTTTAAGATATTCAATAAAAGATGGTGGGATTATACAGGCTTATTTTTAAATATAGATGGGTATGTATGTTTAAGATCAGTTTTAACTTTTTCTATTGGAGCAATTATATTAATATATTGGTTAGAACCAATCATATCTAATTTTTATTTAAATAATAAATATAGTAAAAAAATTGCTATTTCTTTTTTAATAATTTATTTACTTGATAATGTTTTAACTTTTAGTTTGCGTTATTGACAATTAATTAAAAAAAATATAAGATAGCTTTCAGAAAGAGGTACTTATGGATAATGATGAAATAATTAAGAGTATAACGAAGAAATATAGAAAAGAAATATGGTCAAGATTTAATAAGGCAATTAAGGAGTTTTCTTTAATTAATGAAAATGATAAGATAATGGTTTGTATAAGTGGTGGAAAAGATTCTATGTTACTTGCTAAGTGTTTGGAAGAATTAAAACGTCATAGCCATTATAAATTTGATTTAGAATATGTTGTAATGAACCCTGGGTATCGAAAAGAAAATCTTGATTTATTAAAAGAAAATTTAGAAAAATTAAATATTAATGCTCATATATTTGATAGTGATATATTTTCAGTATGTGATTCAATAGCAAAAGAAAATCCTTGTTATTTATGTGCTAGAATGCGTAGGGGATTTTTATATAGTAAGGCTAAGGAACTTGGTTGTAATAAAATAGCTTTGGGTCATCATTTTGATGATGTTATTGAAACAATTATGTTGAATATTTTATATGCAGGGGAATATAAAACAATGATGCCAAAACTTAAATCTACTAATTTTGAAGGCTTAGAACTTATAAGACCATTTTATTATGTGCATGAAAGTGATATTAAGTCTTGGGTTAATTATATAGGATTACATTTTTTAAATTGTGCTTGTTCGGTTACTGATGGAAGTGTTGAAAGTAAAAGAAAAGAAATTAAAGAATTAATAAAAAAATTAAAAGAAACTAATCCAAATGTGGATATTCATATTTTAAGAAGTGCTTTTAATGTAAATGTTGATAGTATTGTTGGTTTTAAAGATGATAAGGGAAAACATATGTTTTTAGATACATATGATGAAGATTAATCATCTTTTTTTATTGACTTTAAAATTTGTTTGAATAAAAAAATAGAAAAAAGTGTTAAAAGTAAGAAAATTATATTGATTAATTAATTGTTTTTTGGTAAACTATATTTGTTTATCGGTGAGGTAACTATGTGTAAGTATTATAAAAATGAAATTGTTGAGGGATGTGTAACTGGTATTGAAAAATATGGTATTTTTATAACTCTTGACGAATATTATAGTGGACTTATTCATATATCTGAAATATCTGATGGTTTTGTTAAAGATATTAATAAATATGTTAAAGTAGGAGAAACTATTAAGGCTAGAGTACTTGATGTTGATGATGATACGTTTCATGTTAAGTTAAGTATTAAAAATATTGATTATCGAATTTTAAATAAGCGAGAAGCTATTAAAGAGACACCTAAAGGTTTTTCAACTTTAAATAAAGAACTTCAAAATTGGATAAATATGAAAAAAAAATAAAAAACGTTTAATTTTTTATTGACAATGGCTAAATAAAATGATATAGTTAATAACGTTGTCAGTGATTTAATGGGCGATTAGCTCAGTTGGTTAGAGCACCTGCCTTACAAGCAGGGGGTCATAGGTTCGAGTCCTATATCGCCCACCATTAATTAATGCCGAAATAGCTCAATTGGTAGAGCAATTGATTTGTAATCAATAGGTTACGGGTTCGATTCCTGTTTTCGGCACCATGATGGAGAGATAGCGAAGAGGCTAAACGCGACAGACTGTAAATCTGTTCCTTCGGGTTCGATGGTTCGAATCCATCTCTCTCCACCACGTTATTGCCTCGTAGCCAAGTGGTAAGGCACGAGACTTTGACTCTCGCATGCGCTAGTTCGAATCTAGCCGAGGCAACCAATTGTTTTATGTCCCGTTAGCTCAGTAGGTAGAGCATTTGACTTTTAATCAAAGGGTCGTGAGTTCGAATCTCGCACGGGACACCATTTATTTATGCCTGAGTGGCGGAATAGGTAGACGCACAGGACTTAAAATCCTGCGAGCATCAAAACTCGTGTCGGTTCAAGTCCGACCTTAGGCACCATTTTTTTATTGGAGGAATACCCAAGTCCGGTTGAAGGGATCGGTCTTGAAAACCGAGAGGTCGTGCAAGCGGCGCAGGGGTTCGAATCCCTTTTCCTCCGCCAATATATGTTTTAAATTTATCGCGGGATAGAGCAGTCTGGTAGCTCGTTGGGCTCATAACCCAAAGGTCGTAGGTTCAAATCCTTCTCCCGCAACCAATATGGTCTCGTAGTGCAGTGGTTACCACGTCTGCCTGTCACGCAGAAGATCGCGGGTTCAATCCCCGTCGAGACCGCCATTTTTTTTGGCTCTGTAGCTCAGTCGGTAGAGCAAGGGACTGAAAATCCCTGTGTCGGTGGTTCGATTCCACTCGGAGCCACCATTTAAAATTTGTAATGTTTCTTTTGCGCTCATAGCTCAATTGGATAGAGCGTTTGGCTACGGACCAAAAGGTTATGGGTTCGACTCCTATTGGGCGCACCATTTTATTAAGTTCGGGAAGTGGCTCAATTTGGTAGAGCACTTGGTTTGGGACCAAGGGGTTGCAGGTTCAAATCCTGTCTTCCCGACCATTTGTTGTAAATAACAGTCATTTGACTGTTTTTTTCATTTTATAAAAGGAGTTATTATGGAAATTGATGCTTTAGAATTATGTCCACTAGATGGACGTTATAAAGATATTAAAAACAAACTATCACCATATTTTTCGGAATATGCTTATTTTAAAAATCGCGTTTTTGTTGAAATAAAATGGTTAATTTATCTAATTAATAATAAATTAATAAAGTACAAAAATAAAATAACTTTAATAGAAACTATTAGTGATAATTTTAATATGTCATCATATCAAAGAATAAAAGAAATTGAAAGTATTACCAAACATGATGTAAAAGCTGTTGAGTACTTTATTGATGAAGAATTAGAAAAATCAGAACTTTCTTTCTTAAAAGAATTTGTTCATTTTGGTTTAACCAGTGAAGATATTAACAACACTTCTTATGCCTTGATGTTAAAAAGTTTTCTAGAAGAAGTATACATACCTGAAATTCAAGAATTTCTAACTTATCTTAAAAAAATAGCTTCGAAATATAAAAATGTTGTAATGCTAGCTCATACTCATGGTCAGCCAGCAACTCCTACTACTATTGGTAAAGAGTTTAAAATATATTTTTATCGTTTAAGTTGCGAATATAACGACTTAAAAAAACTAAAAATAAAAGCTAAGTTTAATGGAGCAACAGGAAACTATAGTGCATTAACCATTGCTTATCCTGAAGAAGATTTTATAAAATTTAATAAAAATTTCATTGAGCAAGAATTAAATCTAACTTTTAATCCTTTAACAACCCAAATTGAAAGTCATGACTATATAGTTAACATCTTAGATAAAATAAGACATATTAATAATATAATTTTAGATTTAAATCTTGATATGTGGCTATATATTAGCAAATCTTACTTTAAACTAGAAGTAGTTAAGAACGAAGTAGGAAGCAGCACTATGCCTCACAAAGTAAATCCTATTAATTTTGAAAACAGTGAATCTAATTTAGAAACAGCTAATAGCTTATTAGTAATGCTTTCTAACAAATTACCAAGATCAAGAATGCAAAGAGATTTATCAGATTCTTCAAGCTTACGTAATTTAGGAATATCTTTTGGTTATTCTTTACAAGGAGTAAAAGAAACATTAAAAGGTTTGAAAAAAGTAAAAGTAAACAAAAAAGTTTTAACTGAAGAATTAGAAAACGAATGGGAAGTTTTAGCTGAGGCTATCCAAACAGTTTTAAGAAAATATCAAATACCAGATGCCTATGATAAATTAAAACAATTAACAAGAGGCAAAAAAGTTACCAAGGAACTTTTACATTCTTACATAGAAACTTTAAATATAAGTAAAGAAGATAAAAATAGATTATTAAATTTAACACCTAGTACTTATATTGGTTTGGCTAACAAATTATAATCAAAATTAAAAAGTTGACGTTCATCAACTTTTTATAATGCAATAAAATCTTTATTTTTTACTCTTGAACATATTTTATCTACTGATAAATTATATTTTGTTGCTAAAGTGTAAGCAAATACAGTTAAAAACATAGTTTTACCATTTTCATAAGCACTTATAGTAGATTGTGATGTATTTAAAATATCAGCTAAATCTTGTTGGGTAAGTTTATATTTTCTTCTTATTATTTGAATATTTCTTCCAAGGATTGCTTTGTTTACTGGTTTTACATAATAATATAAATAATAATTATTTTCATCAGTTAAACTTAAAACGTAATCCATGGTTACTTTAAAATATTTACAAAATTTATTTAAATGTTGAAGAGTAATAATTTCTTCCATAGTTTCCCATCGAGCATAGGTAGACTTGGAAACATCTAATATTTTTGCAACTTGTCTTTGTGACAAGTCTTTTTTCTTTCGAATTATTGCTAATCTTGAAAAATCCATATTTTACCACCAATATAATTTTCTCATTATATTGTTAATTCTTTTGAAAATGCCCCTAAAATACGATTATTATTTATAAATTAAAAGCTATTTTTGAGGAAAAAATAAAATTATTAACTTAATCATTAAAAAAAAGATAAATCTTTGTATACTTTCTTGTAACTAATTTAAAATTTAGTTATAATTATTAAGTGAAGTATCACAGAAAGTAGGTTATATGAAAGTAGATGTTGTTTTAGGATCTTTTTATGGAGATGAAGGTAAAGGAAAAATAATTGATTACTTAGGTGGTAAGGCAAATGTAGCTTTAAGAGCAACCGGTGGTGCTAATGCTGGACATTCTATTGAAGTAGATGGCGAAAAATTTGTTTTTCATTTAATCCCATCAGGAATACTTAATAAGGGAACTTTTGCTATTATTGGTAATGGAGTTGTATTAGATCCAAAAGTATTGATAGAAGAGATTAATACATTAAAGGAAAGGGGACGTGATGTTTCTAAACTTCGTATTAGTAATAAAGCTCATGTTGTATTTCCCTATCATTTAGGACTTGATAGAATGTTAGAAGATATGCGAGGTAATAATAAAATTGGTACAACTATAAGGGGCATAGGTCCTTGTTATTGTGATAAATATGAAAGATCAGGAATAAGAGTAGAAGACTTGTATTCAGATAAATTTGAAGAATTAGTAAAAAGAAATGTTGAAAATAAAAATAGATTATTTAAATTAAATGGCTATCCTGAATATGATTATAAAGAAATTGTCAAGGAATATAAAAAGTATGCTCGTACTATTAAAAAATATGTATGTGATACAACAGTTTTAATTCATAAGTTAATTAAAGAAAATAAAAAAATAATATGTGAAGGAGCTCAAGCAACTTTACTTGATATTGATCATGGTTCATATCCATATGTTACTAGTAGTAATCCAACAATTGGAGGAATATTAACAGGAAGTGGTTTGAATGCTAGTAATATTGGAGAAGTATATGGAGTTATGAAAGCTTATTCATCAAGAGTTGGCGAAGGACCATATGTAACAGAACAAAAAAATGAAATAGGTGATATGATAAGAGAACTTGGTCATGAATATGGAGCTACAACTAAAAGACCTAGAAGATGTGGTTATTTAGATTTAGTTGCTCTTAGATATGCTGTTTTAGTAAATGGAATAACAGCTCTTTGTATGAACCATTTAGATACAATTGGAAAACTTGCTAAAATTAAATTATGCGTGGCTTACGAAAGAGATGGTAAAATAACCGAAGACTTTACAACTAATGAAAAAGAATTATTAGAAGCAACTCCTGTTTATGAAGAATTTGTTGGTAATTATGGAGATATTTCTAAGGTTAGAAGAAAAGAAGATTTACCACCTCAAGCTAAAGAGTATATAAAAAGAATAGAAGAATTTGTAGGAGTTCCAATTAAATTTATAGGTGTTGGAGCTGGACGAGAGGAGATAATTGTTGAATGAAAAAAATAGGTTTATTATTAATAATTGTATTACTTATAACTGGATGTAATAATCCTTTTGTAAGAAAAAATCAAAAGGAAGACTACTTAACTGGAAAAATAAATGTTTTAATAACTGTAAAAGATTATGGAAATATAAAATTAGAATTAGATGCTGATACTGCTCCTATTACGGTTACTAATTTTGTTAACTTAGTAAATGAAAAATTCTATGATGGGTTGACTTTCCATCGAATTATCAAAGGTTTTATGATTCAAGGAGGAGATCCTAATCATAATGGTACAGGAGGATCTGATAAAACTATAAAAGGTGAGTTTAGTCAAAACGGGGTAACTAATAACATAAGTCATAAAAGAGGCGTTATTTCTATGGCTAGAAGTAATGATATGAATTCAGCCTCAAGTCAATTTTTTATAGTTCATGAAGATAGTACTTTCCTAGATGGTAATTATGCAGCATTTGGTGTGGTTACAGAAGGAATGGATGTAGTTGATAAAATAGCTGAAACAGTAACTGTAACTGATGACAATGGAACTGTAGAATTTGAAAATCAACCAGTAATTGAAACAATTAAAGTAGTAGATTAAAAAAATAATAGATAAAAAAATTAAAAACTAATGAAACAAAACTAAAACAAATTCTAAAAAATAACAAATCTAAATATTTAAGAAAATACTTTTTAAAAACTTATAAATGATAAATAATTCTTCTTAAATTAAAGAAAATAGTTGAAAATTCGGATAAAATTTTCAACTTTTTATATTTTTGTGATACAATAAGTTTGAGGTGTAAAAATGCTAAAAGATGTAAAAGTTGTATTTATGGGAACTCCTGAGTTTAGTGTTAATATTCTTTCAATGTTAATTACTAATACGAAAGTTATAGGAGTTGTTACCCAACCAGATAAAATGGTAGGAAGAAAAAAAGAAATAGTTTTCTCTCCAATTAAAGAATTAGCTTTAAAAAATAATATTAAGGTGTTGCAACCTATTAAAATAAAAGAAGATTATCAAGACATTTTGGCTTTAGAACCAGATATTATTATAACTGCAGCCTATGGTCAGATAATACCAAAAGAAATACTTGATTATCCAAAATATGGTTGTATAAATGTCCATGCTTCTCTTTTACCAAAACTAAGAGGAGGAGCTCCAATTCAACATGCTATTATAGATGGATACAAGAAAACTGGTATTACAATCATGTATATGGATCCTAAAATGGATGCTGGAGATATTATTAAACAAGCAAGTGTTGATATATTAGATGATGATACTTATCAAACTTTACATGATAAATTAAGTTTATTAGGAACTAATTTATTACTTGAAGTCTTACCAAGTATTGTTAATAATACTAATTCAAGAATAAAACAAGATATAAACGAAGTAACCTATGCTTATAACATAGATAGATCTGAAGAACTACTTGATTTTACTAAAACTAAAGAAGAAATCTATAACAAAATAAGAGGATTAAATCCTAATCCTGGTAGTTATTTTCTTTTAGATGGTAAAATTATTAAAGTTTATAAAAGCTTAAAAATAGATAACTTAAATTATCAAGAAAGAATAGATGGAGAAATAGTTTTAGTTACTAAAAATAGTTTTTCTATAAAAACTAAAAATGGTTTATTAGAAATACTTGAAATAAAACCAGAAGGAAAAAGTAAAATGTTAGTTAGTAACTATTTAAATGGAAATAAAAATATTTTAGGAAAAGTTGTAAATAGGAGTCTAACTATTAAAAGTCAATAGTAAAATTAAAAATTTTAATAGTTTGATATAAATTGGAATTTATCCCACGC
>CAKPFH010000038.1 GCA_934153655.1 uncultured Bacilli bacterium | reverse complement strand
GCATTAAAATAAAGGCTAGTGCTTTAAAGAGTGGATTAACTAGTGATATATACTGTAAAAAATGTGGTGAAAAAATACCAAATGATAGTATTTATTGTAAAAACTGTGGTGAAAAACAGTAAAAATATATATTTATTTGGAGTAATCAGTAAAGATGCTCCTTTTTATTATAGAAATTAAACTTTGACTATTAAAAAAATACAAAAAAAAATCATGTTTTAATTTTAAAAATATAAAATTAAAACAAAAGAATATTACATGTCTATAAATTTTTATTGCTAAAAAGTAGCCAAGTGGTTAGGATGCCGATTATATGCTTTTTAATTAATATAAATAGTATATGAAATGGTCATTACTCCATAAAAAAACGCCGATTTGAATCGACGTGAATTTTTTATTGGAGCAAATGACCGGGATCGAACCGGCATCCTAACCTTGGCAAGGTCATATACTAACCATTGTACGACATCTGCAAATGGAGGGGCCAGTCGGATTTGAACCAACGATCAAGGAGTTGCAGTCCACTGCCTTACCACTTGGCTATGACCCCGAACAAATTACTAATCAAGTATATCAAATAATTTTCAAAAAAGCAATAAAAATTTACACTTTTTTTCATTATTATTTTATGCAATTTTCCATAATTTGGTAATTTAGAAAAGATAAAAATTTAAATATGTAAATTCCTTGTAAAAAACTTGTTTTTTGTTCTTTTGGTCGTTATAATAAAAAGCAAATTTATTAATGAGGAGGGATATTCGTGATAAAAACTAATTTACCAATGTTGTTTATAAAAAATCATGAAATATTTCCCTACACAGAGACCAAAATAGAATTCTCTGATGCTAACTTTAAACAAACCATCTCTTTAGCAGAAAGCTGCTTTGATAACTGCTTATTTATTATTCATCAAAAACAAACAGATAATTTAGAAGCTAAAACAAACATAAATATCGGAATAGTTGCAAGAATTAAATTTAAAATTGATATGCCAAATGGAAACATGCGAGTAGTATTGAAAGGACTTAAAAGAGCAATTGTTCATGATATTAAAGAAGAAGATATGATGTATGAGGCTTCTATTTCTATGGCCTCAACCGAAGAAATTGATCCAATTGAAGAAATTGCTATGTCAAGAACTTTATATAAAAGTTTAGACTCATATATCAAACTTACCAACGATTCCTCTTTTGATGAAGTAAAAGAAATTCATAATATTAATAAATTAACTGATGTAATAGTTGGTTTACTTCCACTTACCCATAACAGAAAACTCAAATACTTAAAAGAAATATCATCAATTAAAAGACTTAAAATGTTGCTTGATGACTTAGAATATGAAAAATCTATTATTAATATAGAACAAGAAATAGATATAAAAGTAAATAAAAAATTAGATAGTAGTCAAAAAGAATTTTATTTAAAAGAAAAACTAGCAACTATCAAAGAAGAATTACATCTTGATGAAACAGACGAAATAGCTTTAATTCAAAAGAAAATAAAAGAATTAGATGCTCCAAAAGGTATAAAAAAACGTTTAGAAATAGAAACAAATCGCTATAAAAGTTGTAATAGCAATTCTCCAGAAATTGGAATAATAAGAAATTATATTGATATTTTACTTAACTTGCCATGGAATAAAAGTAGTGTAGAAGAAACAAATTTAGCTAACGTTAAAGAAGTTTTAGAAGCTACTCATTTTGGCTTAAGAGAAACAAAAGATCGAATTCTAGAATATATTATGCTTAGAAGTTTTAGTGGTAGTGATATAGATGTTCCTATTTTATGTTTAGTAGGTCCTCCAGGAGTTGGAAAAACAAGTATTGCTTTAAGTATTGCTAAAGCCTTAAATCGAAGATGGGTAAAAATATCCGTTGGTGGTGTAAATGATGAGGCTGAAATAATAGGACACAGAAGAACCTATGTTGGAGCAGCTCCTGGTAAAATCATGTCAAGTATTCAAAAAATTGGGGTTAACAATCCGGTATTTATTATTGATGAAGTTGATAAAATGACTAAAGATATAAAAGGAGATCCAGCCAGTGCTCTTCTTGAAGTACTTGATAAAGGTCTTAACAATCGTTTTGTTGATCATTTTATTGATGAAGAATTCGATTTATCCAAAGTAATGTTTATTTTAACGGCTAACTATCAAGATAAAATACCACCTGAATTAAAAGATCGAATGGAAATAATTGAACTTGGAAGCTATACTGAATACGATAAAATAAAAATAGCAAGAGATTATATTTTACCAAAAATATTAGAAGAGTTAAAAATACCAGTTGATGAATTAAGTTTAACTAATAAAACCATTACAACTATTATTAGAAATTACACGGAAGAAAGCGGCGTAAGAGGTCTTGAAAGAACTATTAGAACAGTTTGTAGAAAATTTACTTGCAATAAAATAGAAGGTAAGAAAAAACTTGATCCTAACAAAAATTTAGAGAATATTTTAGGAATACCAAAATATCAAGTAAATAAAAATATTAATAATAAAGTAGGAGTAGTAACGGGTTTATCATATACACCATATGGTGGTGATATTGTAAAAATAGAAGTTGTATCATATCCAGGATCTGGTAATATAAAAATAACTGGTTTAATTGGTGAAATTATGCAAGAATCAATAGAAGTAGCATTTGGCTATATTAAAAGTAGATACAAAGAATTTGACCTTGAAAAAAATGATTTACTTAAAAACGATTTTCAAGTCCATATTCCATCAGGTGCTATTAAAAAAGATGGACCAAGTGCTGGAATAACTGTTATAACAGCCATTTTATCTCATCTAAAAAAACAAGTAATTGAAAAAGAAATATCAATGTCAGGTGAGGTAACTTTAACTGGAAATATTTTAAAAGTAGGAGGCTTAAAAGAAAAATTAATTGCAGCTCTAAATAATCAAATAACTAAAATTTATTTACCTCTTGCCAATAAAGAAGAAATAGAAGAATTAGAATATTTATATAAAGATAAAATTGAAATAATATATGTATCAGATTATCAAGAAATCTATGAAGCTTTGTTTGCCCCATTAACAAAATAATGTGTCAAGTAGAGCTTTTTTCTTTGTAATTTTGTCCAAGTATTGCTATAATACATTATTGATAGGTGAATTATGAAAAGATGTGAAGTAGATAGAAGTAAACTAGCTCCAATGATGGCTAAATATATGGAAATTAAAGATAATTATGAAGATACAATTATCTTTTTTCGCCTAGGGGATTTTTATGAAATGTTTTTTGAAGATGCCGAAACAGTTAGTAAAGAATTAAGTTTAACTTTAACGGGTAGACAAGCTGGTTTATCTGAAAGGGTTCCTATGTGTGGTGTACCATATCATGCATATCAAAGTTATGTTTCTAAACTAATTGATAAAGGCTATAAAGTTGCTATTTGTGAGCAATTAACGGATCCTAAAGAATCTAAAGGTATGGTAGAAAGAGATATTGTTCAAGTAATAACAAGAGGTACTCTTTTAGATAACTTAAACTATGCTAATGAATTTAATTATATTGCTAGTATTTATGCTTTTAAAGATTGCTACGCTTTTACTTATGCTGATATTTCAACTGGTGATATCTATTCAATTATTTTAAAAGATGAAGAATCTTTATATCGTGAACTAATTAATTTAAGCATTAAAGAAGTAATTGTAA
Source organism: uncultured Bacilli bacterium (assembly GCA_934153655.1). Classification (GTDB taxonomy): domain Bacteria; phylum Bacillota_I; class Bacilli_A; order RF39; family UBA660; genus RUG591. The sequence continues at coordinate 11,411 of CAKPFH010000038.1, read as the reverse complement.
ACTCTGAGGTTAATCGAGAAATTTTATATAATTTAAAAAATAATTATAATATTTTAATAACCATAACTGATGAAGTAGAAGAATATGAAACCTATGATTATATTTATTCAGATGTTAATGATTTAAGATTAATTACCTCGATTAAACATTTATTAACATATATTACCAAGACTAAAAAAACTAATTTAAAATACTTAAAAAAAGTTGTCTTAAATAATGAAAATGATCATTTAATATTTGATTATCACACTAAGAAAAATCTTGAATTAACTGAAACAATCCGTGATAATTCAAGAAATAATTCTCTTCTTTGGTTAATGGATAAAACTAAAACTGCCATGGGAAGTAGACTTTTAAAACAAAATTTAGTATCACCATTTACCAATTTAGACTTAATTGAAAGACGTTTTAATTATATAGATTCTTTAAGAAAAAATTTTTTAGTTAAAGAAAATCTTACAACATCTTTAAATGAAATATATGATTTAGAAAGATTAATTGGTCGAATTAGCTATGGTAATTTAAATGCAAGAGATATGTATCAACTTTTAAAATCACTTGATGTTTTACCAAGTATAAAAGAAGAACTTATAAAAATTAATTATGATAAAAACTTAGAAACTTTAGATGAATTAACTGATCTTTTAAGAAGAAGTATTAATCCAAATGCTCCTTTAACCTTAAAAGAAGGTGGTCTTATACTAGATGGTTTTGATGAAGAGTTAGATAAGCTTCGTAAAATTAAAAATAATAGTCAAGATTTTATTCTTTTACAAGAAGAGGAAGAAAGAAGAAAAACCGGAATAAAGAATTTAAAAATTGGTTATAACAAAGTATTTGGTTATTATATAGAAGTTAGTAAAGGTAGTATTTCGCAAGTAAAACCAGAATATGGTTATATTAGAAAACAAACTCTAACAACAGGGGAAAGATATATAAATGAAGCTCTAAAAGAAAAAGAACAAATAATTGAAGGTGCTAGTGAAAAAATAATTAATCTAGAATATGAATTATTTAGTAATATTAGATTAGAAGTTAATAAATATACTAGTAAAATTCAAGAAGTAAGTTCTATTATCAGTGAAATAGATTTATTAATTTCTTTAGCAACGATTGCGGATAAATATAATTTAGTAAGACCAACTTTTAATAATAATCATGAAATTAAAATAATTGAAGGACGTCATCCAGTAGTTGAAGCGGTTAATAAAGTTGATTATGTACCAAATGATATTATTATGGATGATTGTGATTGTTTACTTATAACAGGACCTAATATGGCTGGTAAATCTACTTACATGCGTCAACTTGCAATTATTGTAATCATGGCTCAAATTGGTTCATTTGTTCCTTGTAAAAGTTGTTCTATTCCAATATTTGATAAGATATTTACAAGAATTGGAGCAAGTGATGATTTAGTAAGTGGAGAATCAACCTTCATGGTAGAAATGAAAGAAGCTAATTATGCTCTTACAAATGCTACTAAAAATAGTTTAATTTTATTTGATGAACTTGGCAGGGGAACAGCAACTTATGATGGAATGAGTCTTGCTTATGCAATACTTGAATATATTCATAATACAATCCATGCCAAGACTTTGTTTTCAACGCATTACCACGAATTAACCACTCTTTGCAAAAATTTAAAAAGAGTAAAAAATGTTCATGTCAGTGCTTTAGAAGAAAATGGTAATATAACCTTTTTACATAAAGTAGTAGAGGGAGCTGTTTCTAAAAGTTATGGTATTAATGTTGCTTCCCTTGCAAAACTACCAGAAAGTGTTATAAAAAAAGCTGAAGAAGTTTTAAATACCTATGAAGCCAAACCAAGAAAGGTTTTAAAACAAGAAGTTGTTCAAACAAGTTTTAACTTTGAACCAACTCCAAGTAAAGTAGAAGAAAAACTAAAAGCAATTAATATCATGGAAATAACACCTCTTGATGCTTTAAATATCTTAAATGACTTAAAAAAAGAATTATAAATAATTTGATTATTATTATTTTAATTAAATGACACATAACTATTTCTAAAGTAGAATATAATATTGTGTATAACTAAATGTAAAGTTAAGAAAAATGACTTGCTATAAAAGTTTAAAATGTTATAATTTAATTATGAAGAGAAACTTTAATTTTAACCTAGCTGCTATTAGAAATTTCTTTTCTAAGACTTATTCTTTAATTAAAATACCAAAGAGTCATAATTGCTATATGTATTTTAATACTGAATATAGACATTTAGCTAAGTCTTATGATGGAGGTTATCTAGTAACAGTTGATAATGGTTTTGTAAAGAAAAAGACACCGTAATAGGTCTTTTTCTTTATAAAGTTTTAAAAAGAAAGGAAAAAATACATTAGTTATATGGAAAAAGAAATAATAGAAAATTTAAGTCAAGAATTAAATATTAAAGTTAGTCAAGTAGAAAGTGTTTTAAAATTACTTAGGGAAGGAAATACTATTCCTTTTATTGCTAGGTATAGAAAAGAAGCAACAGGAGCTTTAACTGAAGATTATATAAGAGAAATTGAAAATACTTATACCTATGAAAAAAATTTATTAGAAAGAAAATTAGATATTATTCGTCTAATTGAAGAAAAAGGTTTATTAACAGATGAATTGAAAACTAACATTTTAAATGCTAAGAAATTAGTTGAAGTAGAAGATTTGTACTTACCATATAAAGAAAAAAAGAAAACTAAGGCAACTGTTGCAATTAAAAATGGTTTGGAACCTCTTGCTAAAATTATTATGTCGTTTCCTCTTAAGTTAAATAATTTAGATAAATTTTTAAATGATGAGGTTAAAACTCATGAAGAAGCTCTTCTTGGAGCAAGTTATATAATAGCTGAATGGATTAGTGATAATGCTAGTTATCGTAAATGGATTAGATATTACTTGTATAACAATAGTTTTTTAGTGTCTAAGTTAAAGAAAAATAGTAATGATTTAAATAAAGTTTATGAAATGTATTATGATTTTCAGGAAAAAGTAAAATATTTAAAACCTTATCGTACTTTAGCTATTAATCGAGGTGAAAAAGAAAATATTTTAAGTGTAAAACTTGAGTATAACTTGGAAGAAATCATTGCTTTTTTAGAAAAGAAATTAATTAAAAATAAAGAAAGTGAATGTGCTAATATTGTTTCAGATAGTATTAAAGATAGTTTAAAAAGATTAATATTACCAAGTCTTGAAAGAGAAATTAGAAGTGATTTAACTTTAAAAGCTAATGTTGAAGCAATTAAATCTTTTCAAGATAATTTAGAAAATTTATTATTAACACCTCCAATTAAAGAAAAAACTGTTTTAGCTCTTGATCCAGGTTATAGAACAGGAACTAAAGTAGCCGTTGTTGATAAAAATGGTAATATGTTAGAAGTATCAGTTATTTATCCAGCTAAACCTCATGAAAAAGTATTAGAAGCTAAGAAAATTATTCTTGAATTAATTAAAAAATATCAAGTTGATATAATAGCAATTGGAAATGGAACAGCCTCAAGAGAAAATGAAAAGTTTGTAAGTGATTTAATTAAAGAAAATAATTTAGCTTTAAATTATATCATTGTTAATGAAGCAGGAGCAAGTGTTTATTCAGCATCTATTCTAGGAGCTAAAGAGTTTCCCGATTTACCAGTTGAAAAAAGAAGTGCAATTAGTTTAGCAAGACGTCTTCAAGATAGTTTAACTGAACTTGTTAAAATTGATCCTAAAAGTATTGGAGTTGGTTTGTATCAACATGATATGCCAGTTAAAGAATTATCGGATGCTCTTGATTTTACTGTTTTAAAAGTAGTTAATCAAGTAGGTGTTAATATTAATAATGCTTCAGCAAGTATTTTAAACTATGTTTCAGGTTTAAAAAAGAATACCATTGAAAATATTTTAGAATATAAAAAAATAGTTGGTAAGATTAACTCTCGGGAAGAATTAAAAAAAATTAAAGGAATATCAAGCAAGGTATATGAACAAGCAATTGGCTTTTTAAGAATAGTAGATGGAACTAATCCTTTAGATAAAACAGATATTCATCCAGATAATTATCAAGATACTCTTAATTTATTAAAATTAATAGATGCAACTATTGAGGAGATTGGCACCACCTCAATTAAAGAAAAATTAGAAAAATTAACTGGTCATGAAAAAGAGTTAAAAATAGATGAATATACTTTAGAAGATATTAAAAAATCTTTAATTAAACCGGGAAGAGATCCAAGAGATGATGTTGATAAACCTATTTTAAGAAGTGATATTTTAGATATTAAAGATTTAAAATTACATGATAAATTACAAGGAACTATTAGAAATGTAACAGCTTTTGGAGCCTTTGTTGATATAGGTCTTCATAACGATGGTTTAATTCATATATCTAAGATAAGTAAGAATTATATTAAACATCCAAGTGATGTATTAAGTGTTGGAGATATAGTAGATGTCTATGTAATTGATATTGATCTTGAAAAAGAAAAAGTATCTCTTAGTTTATTTTTAGAATAATTAAAAAGTAAGATTAAAATTAGTCTTACTTTTTTGGTATCTTTAAAACCTGATTAATTTGTAAATTATTACTAGTTAGATTATTTAAATCTTTAATTTCAGCAACACTTGTATTATAAAGACTAGCAATTTTATATAAAGAATCACCTGATTTAACTGTATAGTTTATATAATCGATTGTTTCTTCTTTTTTACTTGTTGGTATCTTTAAAACTTGATTAATTTGTAAAGTATTACTAGTTAAATTATTTAATCTTTTTATATCATCAACCGTGGTATTAAAATTACTTGCTATTTTATATAAAGAATCTCCTGACTTAACTGTATAGTTTATATAACTATTTTCAATTGTATTAGAAGTTGTTGGTATCTTTAAAACCTGATTAATTTGTAAATTATTACTAGTTAGATTATTTAAATTTTTTATTTTATCAACACTTGTATTATAAAGACTAGCAATTTTATATAAAGAATCACCTGATTTAACTGTATAGTTTAGATAATCTTTAATTTCTTCTTCTTGAACGGTTGGTATCTTTAAAACTTGATTAATTTGTAAATTATTACTAGTTAGATTATTTAAATCTTTAATAGCATTTACTGTTGTATTAAAATTATTTGCTATTTTATATAAAGAATCTCCTGACTTAACTGTATAGTTTATATATTCATTTGGAGAAGTTATTTCTTTTTCTTCTTTTGGTATTATTAAAGTTTGACCGGGATTAACAATATTATTGACTAAGTTATTTATTTCTTTTAACTTTGAAACTGTTGTATTAAATTTTCTAGCAATTGAATATAAAGTATCATTTTTTAAAACAGTATAAACATTTTCTTTTTTTATATAATTATAAATACCTCTTGCAACACTTTCAGCTAAATTCTTTTCATCATTTATTAAATAATTATAATCATTTGGATTATCTATATAACCATAGTTAACAATTATACTTTCAACATTATCAACTTCTCTTATTATTGGATAAAAGTCTAAACTAGTATTACTAGGATTTCTTAACTGATAATATTTTAAAACATTATACCCATTTGCTTCTAATTCATTAGTTATTTCTCTAGCTAGACTATCATCATTTTTTAAACCATAAACAATTTCGGCTCCACTACTATTACCAGATGAAAGAGCATTAGTTATTAAAATATTTTCTTCATCAGTTTTTTTTAATCTATTTATCAAATTAAGTCTTTCTTGTAAATCAATTGTAGTATCACTATCTCTTAATAAATAAGTATCTATTCCTAGATCTTTTAATTTGTTATAAATTAATTTTGAAATATTTAAATTAAAATTCTTTTCAATTAAATTATTCTTAATTTTACCTGATTCTAAACCTCCATATTCAGGATTTATTATTACAAATGCCAATATATCACCATTTAAATATATGTTTAATTTAAATATTTATCTCTAGTTTTATTAATATTTAAAATTATTCCTAAGGAAAATAAATAGGTAATTAAACTAGATCCTCCATAAGAAATAAAAGGAAGAGGAATTCCTGTAATTGGTAAAAGTCCTAAAGTCATTCCTATATTTTGAATTTGTAAATAAAATAACATAATAAAAATACCAACTAAAATATATTTGTTTTCCAAATCAATTTTTATTTTAATTAAATTTAAAATAGTAGCATCAAAGACTAAAATAATAAATATTAAAAAAATACTTCCCAGTAAACCAAAATTAGCAACAAAGGTTGGAAAAATAAAATCTGTTTGAGGTTCTGGAAAATAAATAATATTTTTATTATAACCAAAACCTGTTAAACCACTATTAGAAATAGCAATTAAACTATTTTCTAATTGATAACCACTATTTTCTTGCCAATTAATAATTCTTTCTAATCTATACATATTATTAGTTAAAATATTAAGAATAAAATCTTTTTTAACAAAATATAAAATAGTTATACAACCAAGTAAAAATATAATAATTAAACTGATAATTAAATACCATTTTTTATTTAATTTAGTTAGAAAAATCATAGTTAATAAAATTAAAAAATAAATAATAACGGCACCAGTATCAGGTTCTAAAAAAGTTAAAATACTAGGTATTAAAGTTAAAATAAAAAGTTTTACTAATAAAACAAATTCCTCTTTTATAGAATTTTTCCCTTCATGTTTTTTAATTACCATACTTAAAGTAATAATTAAACTAATTTTCATAAGTTCACTTGGTTGAAAACTAAATGGTCCTATTATTATCCAACATTTACTACCATTTATAGAATAACCAAATATTAAAAGAAATAATAATAAAATATTAAGACCTATATATACTAAAAAATGATATCTTTTAAGTAAATCAAAACCTTTATATTTAATAAATAACATAATTAATATTCCAAAGAAATAAAAAATAATTTGTTTTAAATATAAATTACTTAAACTTTGTTTTAAAAAAGGAATAGTTGTATAAATGGATAAAATACTTATTATAAAAAAGATAATTAAAGAAATAATAATATTTAAATTAATAACTTGTTTTTTCATATTTATAGTATATAAAAAACTAATAATTTTATACTTTAAACATAAAATTAAGTAGGAGGAATATGAAAAAATTACCAAAGATATATCATAGTGAAATTAAAAGTAAAAAGAATAATTTATCTATGTATGATAGTTTAAAAAATAATGATTTAAAAGAAGAAAAAACTAATGATTTAAAAATTGATTTAAGTAATTTATCAGTTAAAGAGAAATTACAAAAGTTAATGAATCAAAATAATTATATCTTTAATACGAAAGTTGTTTTAGTTTTTCAAGATAAAGAAATTAATACTAGTATAGCTGGTATTTATAATAATCATATTATTACTATGGATAATAAAATAATTAGTATAGATAAATTAATTGATATAAAAATACTATAAATAGTTATTTAACCTATAACTATTTTTTTTAATTAAATAAACTATTTATGGAGGATATATATGTATAATGAAATAAATTATTTTAAAAATAATAAGTTAAATTTAACTAGTCCAGTTGAAGGTTATTTAAAGGGAAATATCTTTAATAATTTGTATGATAGTTATAAAGACTTAAAACCTGCTAAAATAAATTTTAGTTCTTTACAAGATGAAATGTTATTTAATATAGGACAAATAAGTTTTTTTAGTCATGATCTTAATTTATATTTAGATAATTATCCAAATGATTTGGAAGCTTTGAGTTTATTTAAAAAGTATAGTAAGATGGCTAATAGTTTAATTTTAGAGTATGAAACTAAATACGGACCTATTAATGTATCAGGAAGTAGTAGTAATATTCCATTTAATTGGGTTAGTACTTTTCCGTGGGAGGGTAAAAATGTTTAAATACGAAAAAAGATTAGAATATCCAATTAATATAAAAAACAAAGATATTGAATTAGCTAAAATTTTAATTACTCAGTATGGAGGAGCTAACGGAGAACTTGCAGCTGCCCTTAGATATTTAAATCAAAGATATATAATGCCAGATAATAGGGGAAGAGCTTTATTAACCGATATTGGAAATGAGGAAATGGGTCATGTCGAAATGCTTGCTACTATGTGTTATCAACTTTTAAAAAATGCTAGTGTTGAAGAAATAAAAGAAGCAGGTTTATCTAGTCATTATGCTGAACATAAAAAAGGAGTTTATCCAACTGATAGTAATGGAGTGCCTTTTACTGTTTCTTATTTTGCCTCAACAGGAGACTATTTAGCTGATTTATCTGAAGATATGGCTGCTGAAGAAAAAGCTAGAGCAGTTTATGAAAATTTAATAGATTTAACAAATGATCCAGATGTAATAGGGCCACTTTTATGGCTTAGACAAAGAGAAATTGTTCATTTTAATCGATTTAAAGAATTATATAATATTTATAAAAAAGAGTTTAAAAATAAATAAATTCTTTTTTTTGTCTACATTTGTCGATTAAATCTTGGTATTAATTAGAAATAATTAGAAATAATTATTATTGAGACGAAATGTTTTCTAAAAAAGGATTTTATTAATTATTTTTTCAAAAAAATTATAATTTGCTTGACAAAGGTAGAAAAATCCATATAATAGTAAGACATATTCGGAGATATTAGCATTTATTTTTGAAAATGATAATATTAAAGAAGTATTTTAGGAGGTTTTATGAAAAAGAATTTTCAAAGATTTACTAGTTTGTTTTTAGTATTTGTAACTTTGTTTAATACTGTTATTTCTCCATTTACAGTACTTGCAGATACAAATACTCCAAAAAAAGGTGATTTAAGACTTACTGATGATAATCAATATACTAGTGAAAATGGTGGAAGTGTTGTAGCAACTGAGGGAAGTTACAGTCAAAAAGGTGACGTTCAAATTCGCAAAGTAGTTACTAAACTTGATGATAATGGTAATTATCAAGTAAAATTTGAGGCTCGTGGTATAAGAACTACCCAAGTAACTCAAAATACAGCAGAGATGTATGTAGTTGTTGTATTTGATAGATCAAATTCAATGACCGAAAGTGGTAAAAATAAAGGTAAATGGAATAGTGCTAAAAATGGTGCTAAAACATTTGCATCTAAGTTAAATGAAAAGTTTAATAGTTCTACAAATCAAGATGAGAAAAAAGCAAATATTGCCTTAGTGACATTTAATAGTGGAGCAACTGTTAAAAGAAATTTTATAAAGAATGATTTTACTGTTGATAATTATGACAATAGAGTATGGGATGATAGGAAATTATTTGGCGAAAACCCAGTTGATGATAATAATGGAGGAACAAATTTACATGCTGGTTTAATTAAGGCTTATGAATTACTTTCTAAGGTTCAACCAAAAGATGGTCAAGAAATTAAAAAATACATTGTTGTTATGGGAGATGGAGCACCAACTTATTACAATAATGGAAATAATAGTGTTAAAAGTTATGGAATTGAAACAAGCCCAACAGCAATAACTAAAACTCTTGATTATGCAAATACTGTTAAAGCAAGTGGTATAGAAGTATTTACAATTGGTTATGAATTACCAAGTGGTAATGTATGCTCTGATTATGAAAAAATTTGGACTGGTTTGGGCTATGATTATAAATATAGAGGTGGATGTAAAGAAGCAGGATATGATGCTTACAAAGCCGAAGATATTCTTAAAAAAATAGCAACTGATGAAGGTCATTTTGCTTTATCAAATTCAACTAATATAACCGAAGCATTTAATAATATAGTTGAAAAAACATCATATCAACCAGCAGCAACTAATATTAAAATAGTTGATAACATTGGTAGTAACTTTACTTCAACTGACAATAGAGTAGTTAATAGACAAATTACTTTAACTCTTGATAAAACAACTGTTTTAGAAGATGATAACTGGCAAGCAGTAGGAGAGCCATTTGTTATTACTATTGATAAAGATAGTAGCAATTGGAATAAAACTAATAATAATTTTACTTATTCATATACAGGAATAAACGGAAAAGTGGAAGAAGTATCAGTTAAGAACCCTGAGGTTTACTGGGTTGCCGCAGAATATGATTATCGTATTGAATATTATTATGATAATCAAATTGATGATAATTTAACAGAATCAGAAAAAGGAGTAAAGTGTGCTGAAATTGAAGTACTTGATACAACTATTAATGATAGTAAACATCTAAAAGATGGTTATAAATTTGATAAAGTTAAACCAGATAAGAAAATTACTATTAAAAATAATGGTGAAAATGTAATTAGAGTATATTACGAAAAAGCTGAATTTAGTTATACAGTTGAATACTATTATGATAATGAAATAGATAATAGTAAAACTGAAACTAAGAGTGCTTTATTTGAAAGTGTAATTAATAATTATACAGATAAAAACGAAGAAGGTTATAAGTTTGATAAAACTTATAACTTCCCACTTACAATTACAAGTGATAATAACCAAAATATAATTAAAGTTTATTATATAACTGATGGTAGTCAAAGAAAAAATATAAATTATACTGTTGAATATTATAAAGACGGAGTAAAACAAGAAATTGATACTCAAACAAAAACTAAAGATATTCAAGTGTTAGAACCAAAAGTTTTAGATGTAGATAAAAGTAGTATTAATATAACTGATAAATACTATGGTTATAAATTTGTAGGATCAGATCCAAGTACTATTCCAACTACAATAGTTGATGGTGGAGTAATAAAAATTTATTATGAAAAAGATTTAGATAAAATTAAAGAACTTAACTATACAGTTAAATATTATAAAGATGGAGTATTACAAGAGAAGGATACTCAAGTAATAACTAAAAAAGTTCAAGTATTAGAACCAAACACTTTAGAAGTAAATAAAAATAATATTAATACTGTTAATAAATATGATGGTTATAAATTTGATAAAACTAATCCAGGAGAAATTCCAACTATAATTGAAAATAATGGAGTTATTGAAGTTTACTATGTAAAAGATGAATTTAGTTATACAGTTGAATACTATTATGATGGAACAATTGATGATAGCAAAACTGAAACTGCTAAGGCTTTATTTGAAAGTGTAATTAATAATTACCAAGATAAAAATAAAACTGGTTATAAGTTAGATAAAACTGAAAACTTACCACTTACAATTACTAGTGATAGTAAGAAAAATGTAATTAAAGTTTACTATGTAAAAGATAATTATGGTTATAAAGTAGAATATTATTATGATAATCAATTAGATGATAGTATGACTTATACTTCTAGTGCTAAGTATTTATCACAAGTAAATGATTATCCTGATAGATCTAAAAAAGGATTTAGTTATGTATCTGATACAGCTCCATTAACTATTACTGAAAAAACAGAAAATAACATTATAAAAGTTTATTATGAAAGTAATGTCTATAATTATACAATTTATCATGTAGAAAAAGGTAATGAAAATAATATCTTAGATACAGTAAGAGATAGTGCTAA
>CAKPFH010000037.1 GCA_934153655.1 uncultured Bacilli bacterium | reverse complement strand
CATCTTTATTATATATTTTAAATGTTCCAGTTATAGTGTTAAATTCATAGGAATCTCCAAAATAAAATTTATAACCACTTGCTAAATAAACATTGTTAACATTTGTAGTAATATTTTCAACATAAGTATAACTTGGGGCTGTATCATTTAAATTAACTGAACCTTTATTACTAATCTCGGTTTTAGCAACTTCTACACTTTCACTTTGATTATCACTTACAAGTAAACAGTCATTAAGTCTTGTAAATCCATTATTTAAGCAAAAATTGTTACCTTTAATTTCTACTTTTTGAACTAAACTATAATTTTCAGTACCATTTTTAGTTGATTTAACAATTACATCAGTTTCTTGGTTAGCATCATTAATGCTTTCCATATAAACTTTAACTTCAACACTTGTTTTTTTGTTAAAATCATATTCAAGATTTAAACTTTCTTTTTTAGTATTATCTTCATTACCTAAACTATCTTTATATGTAAATAAAACACTATTGTTAGTATTATTAATAGTTAAATTCATCTTATCAATGGTATCTAAAATTTGTCCTTTTTCTTCTGGATTATCATAGTTTGAAATGGTTGCAATAAAGAAACTTTTATTATTTTCAACACTGCTTTTTTCAACTTTTAAAGGCATATTCATAGCATCTAAATTACCATTTACATTTATTTTAACACTTGTGTAACTATTATTCCACTCATCTATTGAATAGGTTGCATCACTGGCGTTTCCTATTATTACTCCATCATCTACCCAAATTCTTAATTGATAATTAATTGTCTTTTCAGTTTTAGTATTAGCAGGTATTGTTGAAATCCAAATTTTTGTATTATTCCACTCTTCATAACGTAGTCCATCTACTACAACCTTATCATCTTCTTTTAAATAAACATCTATATCCTTTGGATTAATTCTTGTTTTTCCTGCTATTTCATCTCCATCAACTATACTAATGGCATAGTAAATATCTTTATTTGAAGTATTTTTACCAGTTATAGTAAAATTAAAAACATTATCTGTGTAACTATCTTTTATGGCATCTTCTTTTTTCATAGGAGTTGCATTTGTAATATTTATTTGATTAGTTTCATTATAGTGCATGTAGATATCCCCAACTACTAAACTTGAATTCATACTTATTTTACTATAATTATAAATAGCATAAGTTACACCTATTGTAAGAACTAAAACTGCAATTATGCTTAAAATTAAAACTATTTTTTTGTTTTTCATAAACTATCCTTCTCCTTACCATAACTAAAAAAGCATGATTAAAAATTACAGATAAACTGTAAACTTAATCATGTTATTAAGTATCATTTTTTTGCTTAATTTCCTTTATATATAAGGAGTTATAGGGTATTTCTACCTCCCCCCCCCCATGTAAAGTTTTGTAAAGTAGGAGTATTAGTGTTTGTAAAGCTATCATTCATATTTTTTACTCCTTTCTTTTTTAATATCTTGTTACTCTATTTGAGAACCATACATATGGTGCTGGGAAATTAACAACGCTTGTTGGGTTAATGTTTCTAGCTGTATAGGTTGACCAATAAGTATATTCTTTCATATATAATCCTGTTGCAACGGCAAAGTGAAGATGATCACCTGTTGTACATTTATCATACCACCAGGTATCAGATCCTCCACCCATAGTAGCAACAATCGTATTTTGATCAACATAGTCGCCTACTCTAACATTGATATTTTTAACATGGAAGTAAGCTGTTGTATAATAATTTCCTCCTACATTATGATGGATAAATAACATATTTCCACCACAGCTTTGTTGAGGTAAAATGGCTGCAACAGTACCTGGAGCTGCCGCATATATTCTTGTATCTCCTCCGGCTATATCAATACCATTATGATAACCACAGTATTTTTGACCATTATTTCTTGTATAACAACGCCAACCAAAGACGCTGGTGATTCGACCATTTAAAACTGGTCTTACAAAACTACCTGAATATGGAACTTTACCACATAAGTTAATATTTTCATCTAAGCCACATGATAAAGTTTTTTCATAGTAATTTATAACTTTTTCTTGAGCTACTATTTCTTCATCTATTGATAAGGAAACATCTAGCATTCCTTGTAATTCTTTTCCTAAATTACTTAAACTAACGGATAACTCTTCTTGTTTTTTAGCTAAATCTTCTAATTCTTTTTTCAAGTCTTCTTGTTTTTTCTTGTTAGTTTTAATTGTTTCATTGTATTCATCTATTAGTTTATCATTATAAGAAACAAGTTGTCCTGAAATAGCACTACGATAAATAAAATCGGTTATGTCTTTAGCCCCAAAGATGTATTCAAGATAAGCATTTTCACCATTTGCAATTTGTAAAAAGTGCATAACTTCTTTTATTTCTAGTTCTCTTTGTTTAGCTTTTTCATTTAACTCTGCTATTTCTTTATTAAGTTTTTCAATATTTTCTTCATTTTGCTTCATTTTATTAGTAGTTGTTTCAATGTTGTTGTTAACATTATTTAACTCTTGTTGAGTTTTTTGTTTATTATAATCAGCATCAGCTTTTTTTTGTTTTAAAGCTGCTAATTCATTTTTTAAATCTCTTAAGGTTTTAGCTTCAACCTTTAAAGGAATTAATACTAATAATAGAAGCATAGAAATAATTATTTTTCTCTTCATATCTTACCCTCTATAAAAAGTATAGCATAAAAAAAGTAAAAAAAAAAGATACTTTTTGCAAGTACCTTTAATTTTATTATTTATCAATTTTAGAAACTGATCCAGCTCCAACAGTACGTCCACCTTCACGAATTGAGAATTTAGTACCTTGTTCAAGAGCAATTGGGTGAATTAATTCAACAGAAATTGAAACATTATCACCTGGCATTACCATTTCAGTTCCTTGTGGTAATTCGATTACACCAGTAACGTCTGTAGTTCTGAAATAGAATTGAGGACGATAGTTTGCAAAGAATGGAGTATGACGTCCACCTTCTTCTTTAGTAAGAATGTAAACTTCAGCTTCAAACTTAGTATGAGGTGTAACTGTTCCTGGTTTAGCAAGTACTTGTCCACGTTCTACGTCTTCTCTTGCAATACCACGTAAAAGTACACCAGCATTGTCTCCAGCTTCAGCGAAATCTAATTGTTTTCTAAACATTTCAATACCAGTAACAACTGTTTTTTGAGTAGGTTTGATACCAACGATTTCTACTTCATCATTTAATTTTAATGTTCCACGTTCAACACGTCCTGTAACAACTGTTCCACGTCCAGTGATTGTGAATACATCTTCAATACTCATTAAGAATGGTTTGTCATTATCACGAACTGGAGTTGGAATCCAAGTGTCAACAGCATCCATTAATTCATTAATAGATTCAACCCATTTTGGATCTCCTTCTAGAGCTTTTAAAGCTGAACCACGAATGATTGGAGTATTGTCTCCATCGTATCCATATTCATTTAATAAATCACGGATTTCCATTTCTACTAATTCTAATAATTCTTCATCATCAACCATATCACATTTGTTCATGAATACTACCATTTTTGGTACACCTACTTGACGAGCAAGTAAGATATGTTCACGAGTTTGTGCCATTGGTCCATCAGTAGCAGCAATAACAAGAATTGCTCCATCCATTTGAGCAGCACCTGTAATCATGTTTTTAACATAGTCAGCATGTCCTGGACAGTCTACATGGGCATAGTGTCTCTTGTCTGTAGAATACTCGATATGAGCAGTATTAATTGTAATACCTCTTTCTCTTTCTTCTGGTGCCTTATCGATATTTGCAAAATCAACTTGTTGATTTCCATTTTTTCCTGCTAATACTTTAGAAATAGCAGCTGTTAATGTAGTTTTACCATGGTCAACATGTCCGATTGTACCAATGTTAACATGTGGTTTACTACGATCAAATTTTTCTTTTGCCATATTAAATTTCCTCCTTTTTTTGATTACTATTATATTTTATCAAATATTTAATAAAATACAACACTTTTTTTAATTATTTTTATTTTTTTAATAAAGCAATTTATTAATTACCGCTTTTTTTGATTATTTCAGCAGCAATATTAGTAGGTACTTCTTCATAATGATCAAATTGCATTATAAAGTTTCCTCTACCTTGAGTATTACTTCTTAAACCAGTTGCATAACCAAACATTTCAGAAAGTGGTACCATTGCACTTAGTTTAATAGCATTACCAACATTTTCTTGACCAAGTGGACGTCCACGACGACTAGTTAAGTCTCCCATTACATTACCAAAATATTCATCTGGTACAGTAACATCAACTTTCATAATTGGTTCAAGTAATACTGGTTTACATTTGTTTTTAGCTTCCTTTAATGCAAAGCTTGCTGCAATTTTGAAAGCCATTTCGTTAGAGTCAACTTCATGGTAAGAACCATCAAATAAAGTTGCTTTAACATCGATCATTGGATATCCTGCAAGTACCCCAGTTTGAAGTGCTTCTTGTAAACCTTTATCTACTACTGGAATATATTCACGAGGAACAACACCTCCAACGATTTCATCAACGAATTCATATCCTTTATCAGGATTTGGTTCAAATCTAATCCAAACATGTCCGTATTGTCCACGTCCACCAGATTGTTTAATATACTTACCTTCACATTCACCAGCTTGTTTAATGGTTTCACGATAAGCAACTTGTGGTTTACCAATGTTTGCTTCAACTTGGAATTCTCTTCTCATACGATCAACTAATACATCTAAGTGAAGTTCACCCATACCTGCAATTACAGTTTGACCTGTTTCTTGGTTAGTATGAACTTTAAATGTAGGATCTTCTTCTGCTAATTTTTGAAGAGCAATTCCCATTTTTTCTTGATCTGCTTTTGATTTTGGTTCAACAGCAAGTTCAATAACTGGTTCTGGGAATTCCATTTGTTCTAGAATAACAGGTTTCTTTTCATCACATAAAGTGTCTCCTGTTGTTGTATTTTTAAGACCAACTGCTGCTGCAATATCACCTGTATATACATCAGTAATTTCAGTACGATGATTTGCATGCATTTGTAAAATACGACCAATTCTTTCTTTAACATCTTTTGTTGAGTTTAATACATAAGATCCACTAGATAAATGACCTGAATAAACACGGAAGAAAGTTAAACGTCCAACAAATGGATCGGTCATAACTTTAAATGCTAAAGCACTAAATGGTTCATCATCACTTGGATGTCTTACAGTTTCCTCTCCATCTAATGTTACTCCTTTAATTGATGGAATATCAAGTGGAGATGGTAAGTAATCAATAACAGCATCTAGTAATAACTTAATACCTTTATTTCCTAAAGCAGTTCCACACATAACTGGGAAGAATTTAACAGCAAGTGTTCCTTTTCTAATTGCTTTTTTAATCATATCAACAGTAATTTCTCCACCATCAAGGTAAGTCATCATCATATCATCATCAAATTCAGCAACAGCTTCAATTAATTCTTCACGTTTTTCTTTAGCAATTTCTACTAAATCAGCAGGAATTTCTATTTCTTTAGCATCTTCTTCTGGTTTACCATCATATTCATAAGCTTTCATAGTAACTAAATCAATTACACCACGGAAATCTGATTCAGCTCCAATTGGCCATTCAATAGGTTTAGCATTGACACCTAAACGGTTATCAATTGTTTTTAAACTCCAAACAAAATCTGCCCCCATTTTGTCCATTTTATTGGCAAATATTAATCTTGGAACCATGAATTCTGTAGCTTGACGCCATACAGTTTCAGTTTGTGGTTCAACACCAGCTTGAGCATCAATTAAAGCAACAGCTCCATCTAATACTCTTAAACTACGACTAACTTCAACAGTGAAATCTACGTGTCCTGGAGTGTCAATTATATTGAAACGATATTTTTTCCAGAATGCAGTAGTTGCTGCACTTGTAATTGTAATACCTCTTTCTTGTTCTTGAGCCATCCAGTCCATTTGTGATTCACCATCATGAGTTTCACCAATCTTATGGATTTTCTTTGTATGGAATAAAACACGTTCAGTACAAGTAGTTTTACCTGCATCAATATGAGCCATAATTCCAATATTTCTTGTCATCAATAATGATGTTTCACGAGCCATAATTTTAAATCCTTTCTACCAACGATAATGTGCAAATGCTTTATTAGCTTCTGCCATTCTATGGGTATCTTCTCTCTTTTTAACTGCTCCACCTGTTCCATTTGAAGCATCAATAATTTCATTAGCAAGATTTAAAGCCATTGAGTTTCCTCCTCTAAGTCTTGCATAATTTACTAACCAACGAAGACCTAAAGTTTGACTTCTTCTGTCACTAACTTCAATAGGTACTTGATAGTTTGATCCCCCAACACGACGAGATTTAACTTCTAATTGAGGTTTAATATTTTCTAAAGCTTTTTCAAAAACTTTAACTGGTTCTTCACCTGTTTTTTCCTTTATCATATCAAAAGCATCATATAAAATTGTTTCTGCTTTACCTTTTTTACCATCAAGCATAATACGATTAATTAACTTAGTAACTACTTTTGAATTATATATAGGATCTGGTAATACATCTCTTATAACAGCACGTTTTTTACGCATACTATTGTCCTCCTTTCAAAATTTAATTTTAATTATTTTTTCTTTTCACGTTTAGCACCATATTTACTACGACCTTGTTTTCTGTCTTTAACTCCAGCAGTATCTAAAGTTCCACGAATAATATGATATCTAACACCAATTAAGTCTGGTACACGACCACCTCTTATTAATACAACACTATGTTCTTGTAAGTTATGTCCTTCACCTGGAATATAACAAGTTACTTCCATGCTATTAGATAATCTTACACGAGCATATTTACGAAGAGCTGAGTTTGGTTTCTTTGGAGTCATTGTTCCAACACGAACACAAACACCACGCTTTTGAGGTGCATTAATCTTAGTTTGTTTCTTTTGAATTGTATTAACACCAACTAATAATACAGGTGATTTTGGTTTTCTAACCTTTTTACCTCTACCTTTTCTAACTAATTGATTAATTGTAGGCATATTTTCTCCTTCCCAACACACACATACCCTGGTGTGTCATTTATCCTTATAAAATTAAGACTTACTTAAACTAAGCCCAATTTCACAAACATGAATACTATACAATAACTAACCTACCTTGTCAATATTTTTTCTTGTTTTTTTAATATTTTTTTACATGTTTTAACTATAAAACTAATATTTTATAACTATATTAGTATAATTTAATATGAATAATAAAAATAAAGAAATAAAACTTATTAATTTAAGTATAATAGCTATTACCATATTTATTATAACTCTACTTATTTCTTTATTATTAAACTATAATGAAAAACTAAAACTAGAAAATAAAAATCTTATTTTTGATGAAAAACAAAGTATATATATATCTTTAATAAATAAAACTATAGTCTTAATAATTGCCCTTTATTTTATCTATAATAGTTATATAAGACAAAAAATTGATAATAAAGATGATTTTAATAGTAATTTAGAATTATTAGCAGCTTTTCTTGCTTTTATTTCTTCTTTTATTGCTTTTTATATTGTTTTTATTAATTTAAATAATAATAAATTTGATGTATCAGAATTAGAAGAAACAACTATATAAAAAAATTAGAAACCGAAATTTCTAATTTTTCTTTTTCTTAGTTAAAACTTTTCCTACTTTATCAATTACTCTTAGATTTTTATTTAATTCTTCATAAGCATAAATAACATCTATTGTATACATTCTTTTTTCAAAATTATTTTTAGCTATATTATTAACTAAACTTGGATTTTCTATAGCTTCTTTAATCATATTTTTAGCATCATCTACACTAATAAAATTAATATTTAATAAAATAGCTGTTATATAATTTAAAACATAACGATTATCTGTAGCAAGTAAAGTTTTTATTAATTCACATTTTTCTTTATTACGATAAATTGTTGTTTCCATAATAATTTTTTCAAGTAATTCTAACTTATAATCATCACAGTAAACGATACAATCTAATGGTACAAAATTATTGCAATCAACAAATCTTTGTTTAGCCAATATTTTAATAAAAGTATTTATTTTACTCATTTTATTTAATTTAACATATTTATTCATAAAATATGAGAAATCATCTCTTTCTAATAAACAAGGAAGTGTTAATACATCTAAAACTTTTAAACAAGCGTTTTCATCTTCTATTTGTAAAATAGTTTTCATAGCTTCTGGTAATTTAGAAAAATTCTTTAAATTATTAGTTGTATATTCACTAGGACTTACCATATATCTTTGATATAAATATTTATTACTATTAACAATTTTTAATAAAGATGACATAGCATGAGCTTGAAAATCATATCTTGTTTCTATTAAATTATTTAAATAATCTAAAATAATTTGATTATCTAATTCTCTTAAATTTATAGAACTTGGTAAATGAACTAATTCAGTAGCTTGGAAAGGTGCTTTAGTTTTTAAAATATATTTAGTTATTAATTCAAATTGATAATCACTAAGTACTCCATGTAAATTATAGTCATTTTCATTTTTAGCATTAAAAGTATAAGCTTTTTTATTATCAACTAAATCAGTTATAGCATCTAATTGATACATAATATCGGTACTTGCATATAAATCTAAAAAGTCTGTAAAACGACTATCATTTAAGTAATTTTTTCTTGAAATTACATATTCTAAATGTGATAATTTCTTTTTATTTCTCTTATTTAGAATAAAATTAATAGTTCTTTCAAAAGCATTACTACCAAATAATTCTTTATTATTTATAACTTTATAAATTAAATTAGCTACACGTACATCTTTAACTTTTACAAATAAAGACACAAGTTGTAAAGCATCATTACTATTATATACATATGATTTACTAAGTAATTTTGGTATTGCTGTTAAAAATTTACAATTTGGATTATTTAAAATTAAGTTAATAAAGCTATTAAAATCTTTATGTTTAGAAATACTAGGTATTATTAATAGTTTTTCTAAAGCATCTAATTGTTCTTCTTTTTTAATATATCCAGCATAAGTTACAAGTTGCATTAAGACTTTTGGTTCTCTTGCAAATCTATTGTTATATCGAATTACTTCATAAATAAATTTAGCTTTTCTTGGTTCAGCAATATTGATATATGATCTAGCAAATTTTAAAACATTACTATTATGCATAATATCAGTTTTTAAAAGTAAACTTTTTAATTCATCAATATTATCATATTGACTATCATAAAGAATTTTACCAAGTTCATGAACTAAACTACAATCAACTACTTTTCCTTGCATAGTTAAAGCATAAATAAAATTAACATAATCACGAAACTTATTAGTTGGATATTTTAAGATAACATACATTTCTTCATCACTAATTGTTCTTAAATATTCAGAAAAATAAGGTATATTATACATCTCTGGTTTTATTTTATCACTTATAAAATGATCTTTTAATACTCCATACAAATTATTCATACAAACATCCCCCTTTTTATATGACAGAGAGATTATACCATAATTTGCTGTAAATGTCAAATACCTTCAAAAAAAAGACTAGTCAGCATCTGGTATTAAACCAAAGCCAGTAACTACTCTTCTTCCTCCATTAACTGGTTTTCCAAAAACATTTTTAGGATTATTTACAAGTTTTTTATTAACAACCATTTGGCTTGAAGTACCACCATCAAGATTAGCTGCATTATAAGCTCCATATAATTCTAAAGTTTCAATTACTTCTTTCATAGTTGGTCCTGATCCATGAGTTCCTTCGGTTGCTAAGAACATTATTACCCCATCTTTTCTTTGAGCAATGGCAACTCTAGCTGCTCTATCATAACCACCAACAGATGAATTATATTTAATACTTTCTCCATTAACAATTAGGAAAGGTCCAAATTGAAGTCCATCACGCATACCCATATTAATTGCTTCTTCACCCGTTGCATTTACAAGTAATAGCTTAGAATCATTAGTAATTCCTATTATATCTTGTTTAGAATTATCTTCAGCCCAAATAACTTTACCATCTTTAATAACATAGCCCATAGGTGTATCACTACCCCAGCCATCAAGATCTTTGAATCCACCACCATTTATACAAACAAGCCCACCATATCTTTCACACATTTTAAGAACAGTTTCTTGACCAGATCCTGTATTAAAACTTTTACTTGTTATTAATCTAACTTGACTTGGTTCATAAATAGCAACTAAATGAGCATTATAACCACCCACTTTAATTTTTAAATACTTATAAGTATCACCTTTATTATTTCTTTTTAAAATAGCTTCATCATACTCATTATCATAAGTATCTTTTTCCCTTGTATCAATTACAATATCATCTAATTTAATCTCTTCATCAACAGGAATAAATTTATTTAAATCCATGATTTTTTGAACCGTTTCTTCACTATAAAAAGTATAAGCAATATATTGATGCGTTTTAGTAACCATAGCAGTATTTACAATAATATTACGAAATTTTTCATAAGGACCATAGAAAAGAACAAAGCAAAAAATAGCTAAAACATCTATTACAATAAAGATAATTGTTGATTTACGCATTACTACCCTCCACAATAAATGGTGCTAATTTACTACCATTACCACTTTTAATTTTAAGTGATTTAGTTAAACCAAGTCCATATCTTACATTTCTTTTAATATCAACTTTACTAGTTAATAAAGAACCATTATATAAATATACTTGTTTATCTTTAGTATCACTTAAATAATAATTTTTTAAAGTATCATTAAATTTTAAATCATCAAGACTTAAAAGACCAATTTTATCTTTAGTACCTGAAAAATCAGCTTCTAATAATAAATCATCTATTTTTAATTCTTTAACATAATTATCTAAATATTTCTTTAAAGATGACTTACTATAATCATTACTAGTTTTATCAAAAATAATATCTTTTAAAACTTTATCACTTTCAACTTTTAAATAATCATCACCTATTTCATAAACAATATAAATATTATCATTTATATCTAGATAAGATCCTACTTTAATGGCATTTTTATTTTCACTTATTTGATAAGGTTTTTCCAAAGAACCATCTCCGCTTACTAAAACCGTTGAATTTTTTAAAGTTAAAACTGGTTTTACCCCATACATTTTAGTAGGTAAGCTATTACTTATACTATTTCCTGTTGTATGCCATACATTATTCTTTCCATAATTATAAAGCCATAAGTATTCATTATCTTTAATTAAATAAGTCTTAGAATTATTCATACTATTTAAAAAATCACTAATACCAAGTAATTTAACATAAGTATTACTTTCTTGTTTTTCACAAGTTACTTCACTTAATTCAGGAACAACATCAGAACAAACACTTGATTTAACTAAGAAAGATTTATCAACAATACTTAAGAATTTATCTTCTAAATACTTAGATATATTAGATTTAGAAAACTCAGTTATTTCATCATCCCATTTAATTTTATTAACATAATCATCTAAAATAACTTCAATAGTTTTATCAGCATTAATTCTAACTATTCTAAATAACATATTATCAATAATAATATAATTATTAACATTAACTCCTTTATATAAATAATTACCACCACTTATATATAAGCCATCACCTTCATAAACAATACTAGAACTTGTAATAATAGATGAAGCTAAATTAACTAAAGTTTCCCCATTCTCAGACTTAGGATTATATATTTTATAATATTTAATTAAACGTCTACCATAATAAAAACAACAACTAAGAATAAATATTATACTAATAATACAAAAAATTGTTTGTACCTTGGGAGCTCTTATAATTTTTTTTCTTTTTCTTTTTTTAATTTTCTTTTTCTCTTCCATAACTTTACTCCTAAACATATAAATTATACAAAAAGAATTACTTTATTTCAATAGATTTAAAGTTAAAAAAAAAGAATATGTCAAATATGTAAACTTTTAATTTTATCAACATATCCACTTTCAAGTAATTGTAATTGTAACTTACTAATTATTTTATTAACTCTTCTTGTAATAACTCTACGACTACAATTATTTTTATTAGCTATATCGGTTAAAGATAATCTTTTATCTTTAAAACCATATAAATCTCTAATTAATTCTTGATCACTACTAGATAATAATTCTATATTATCTTTTAAAAACTCAAGAATTTCTGTTTCTATATAATCATTTTCTAAATCAATATCAGATGGAATTAAACTAATATTATCATAGTTTTTATCTAAACTAACGCAAGAAATTCTTCTTTGATCAGCATAAACTAGTCTTAATATTTCACTTTTAATACAAAGATAAGCAAAGGTACTAAACTTAGCCTTTTTAGCTGGATTATAATATTTAATAGCTCTTATAAGTCCAATAATACCTACTTCTACTAAATCTTCAAAAGAATTATACATATTATTTTTAAAATATTTATTAACTATAAATTTAACTAAAGGAAGATGTCCTATTACTATTTCATCACGATATTCTTTGATATTAGTTTCTTTATATAAATTTAAGTATTTAACTGTTTCTTCATTTGTAATTATTTTAATATCATCATACATTATTTTATAACTCCATAATATTCCTTTTTATTCATTTCTAATCTTAAATGATACAAACTAATAGCAATTATTTTAGAGGCTTTACCATTACTAATATTATGCTTAGGAGCAATATCAATTAACATCATCTTAGGTCTATCTATTCCAAAATAATCTCTTATCATATCTTGAACATCTATTTCGAAAGAACTTAAACATTTTTTCATAACTTCAATTATTTCTTTAGAAAAATAAATATTTTCAACATCAAAATTACTAACTATATTTAAATTATTATTATTTAAACTTTCTAACATTTCATCATAGCTAATAACTCTATTCTTTTTCTTTTCTTTACTAGCAAATCTTGTTATTTCATTATCAATATAATAAGTAGCATAATAAAAGAATTTATTTCCTTTAGAAAAATCATAATTTTCAATAGCTTTCATAACTCCTATAAGACCTATTTCTATTAAGTCTTCTAAAGCTAGATTAGGATTAAAAGAATAATTGTAATGCTTTGATACATATTCTTTAACTAAAGGAATACAACCAACTATAATCTTAGAACGAGAATTAATATCCCCTTCTTGATATAATTTAAGATAATTAAGTATTTCTTTATTAGTAAGTTTGATAACATTATCATAATTCATAAAAACCACCCCAAAAAAAACAAGAGTATTATACCATAAAAACAAAAATATGTAAAATTAAAAAAAAGATTTAAAAAAAAGCAGATAAAAATATCTGCAAATTTTTAAATCTTACGTTATTATTAATTATTTTTTTCAAAATAACTAAAGAATTAATTCAGTAATAAATTCAATTACAAGAAGAATTAATTCTTATAACTATAAGAAAATCACCTCCATTTATAAATAATATTTTATATAAATAGTGAGTTAAATATTATTCTTAATTTCGATTATTAACTTATCATGGACTCATTATAATGATACTATTTATTAAAACTTAAGTCAATTAATTAAAAAAGAAAAAACAATAGTTGACATATTTTGACAAATAATATAAAATAACTAACCATAATTCAATTGAATTACAATGTTTTTTCATTTTTCAAAAAGTTTTAACTATTGTCTCCTTCAAATAAAACAATAGTTAAAACAATTATTCATATCCATTTGAATTTCTTGCAGAATAGTTATCAAACTATTCTTTTTTTATAAATTTAAAAACTATCACAGATTTCATTATTAGAACCATATACTGTTACACCACTTGCTGTATAAGGTTTACTATAAGATAACCATGGATAATATTTAGTAGTATCTGTACTATATGCTTGAATATTTTTAATTTCATTACATGATTTATTAATAGTTATTTTTGATAAATCAGGATTACTTGAAGTTGATTTAGCAAATGGTTGGCTAGCAATATATAGGATACCTTTTCCAATAGTTATACTTGTTAATTTATTATTTGCAAAAGCAAAACTACCTATCGTTGTTACACTATTTGGTATCTCTATACTTGTTAATTGATTATTAGAGAAAGCCTCCGAACCTATTGCTGTTACACTATCTGGTATTACTACACTTGTTAATTGATTACCTCGAAAAGCACCAAGACCTATTACTGTTACACTATCTGGTATTACTACACTTGTTAATTGATTATCAGAGAAAGCATCCCAACCTATTGCTGTTACACTATCTGGTATTACTATACTTGTTAAATTATTATTATGAAAAGCATAATCATCTATTGTTGTTACACTATTCGGTATTACTACACTTATTAAATTTTTATTAGCAAATGAACCTAATGGAGCAAATGATCCAGTAGGTTTTATATTCACATTTTTTTGATAATTATTTAAATCATTTAATTTATAATCATTACTTTTATTTGATAATTGTTCTATTACACTAGTTTTACTATTACCTATAACTGTAACTGGGTATCCTTTAATTGTATTTGGTATTATTACATCAGTTCCACATGTTTCATCATAATCTATAATTGCAACTTCATTACCATCATTTATAGTTCCTACTGTAAAACATGCTTCATCTGTTGCTAATATCTTCTCATTAAAGTCTCCGGCTACATCTACTTTAATAGATGCAAATACATTTTTCCATTGTTCCATTGTATAATCTTGTTTGGTATTACCAATAACGGTATCATTTGAAATCCACATGTAAAGTCTATAAGTAATAGAGACTTCACTTGTTGTATTTTTATTTATGGTATTAACCCATATTCTTTTACTTGTTAGATCTTTATAACTTTTTCCATCAACTACAGTTGTAGTTACTCCATCTTTAGTTTCAGTTAAAGTAAATTTTAATAAATTATCTTTTATTCTGGTTTTACCTGTTACATCATCTCCATGTTTTAAAATGATTTCATACCAAATATCTTTATTTGTTGTTGTATTCTTCCCATCTATGGTAAATTCAAAGAAAGTCGTTGCATCATAGGTTTCACTTGGCATTACACTAGTTAAATTAATTGATTTATTACCATTTGCATAGTGCATATACACATCCCCTACTACTAGGTTTGAATTTTTACTTGTTTTACTACTTGTAAATATTGAATAAGTTATTCCTATTGTAAGTACTAATATTGCTATTATACTTAAGGTTATTATTATTTTTTTGTTTTTCATATTAAACTCCTTTATTTGTTATAAAAAAACACGATTAAAAATTACAGATACACTGTAAACTTAATCATGTTATTAAGTATCATTTATTTGTTTAAATTCCTTTCTATATAAGGAATTATAGGGTATTTCTACCCCCCCCCCATGTAAAGTTTTGTAAAGTTGGAGTTTGATTAGTTGTAAAG
>CAKPFH010000036.1 GCA_934153655.1 uncultured Bacilli bacterium | reverse complement strand
TGTATTATATATTAAAATATAAAATAAAACTAGAGTTTGCTCTCTAGTTCTTTTTTAATTTCACTGTTATGGCCGGAATCGCCACTTTTTTAAGTTCCTGTCAAAGCCGGAATCGCTTCTTTTTTAAGTTCCTCTTATAGTGGGAATCACTAGCTTTTTTCTTGCAACAAGTTGCATTATTATTATATGCAAAAATGCACAACATAATCACTTATGTGTTAATAATATAGCATAAATATGGGAAAATGTCTAGTTTTTTTGAATATTTTTTTGTTATTAGATATTTTAAATATCTTGTTTATTTTTATTTTTACTCGCATAATTAACAGTATCATCAGCAAGTATTTCCATAGCATCTAAATATTCTTCTTGATATAAACCTTTTATTTTTCTTAAAGCCGACAACTCGGTACAACCAAGAATTATTTTCTCGCATCCTTGTTCTTTTAATCTATTAGTTATCTCATAAAACTTATCTAAACTAATATCTTTATTACTTTTAACTCCATCATATATTACTTCTTGAATAGTATCTTGATCTATACTATTTGGTATTACACATTCAATGTCATATTCATTTAATAAATCTTCATATATTTTACTTTTAATAGTACCCTTAGTTGCAAGTAATCCTACTTTTTTAATCTTATTTTTAGCTAAATATTTAACAGTTTCTTCAACAATATTAATAAAATGAATATTAGTTGCATTTTTAATTTCTTTATAAAAGTAAGAAGCAGTATTACAAGGCATTACAATAACAGAACAATTGGCTTTTTCAAGTTTTTTAACCATATCAAGAATTTTATAAACTGGATTATCTTTAGTATTATCTAATATATAACTTGTTCTATCAGGAGTAGTTGGATCATTTATAACAACAAGTTCAATATCTTCGTCATCTATTCTTTCATTTATTAGTTCCATAAACTTAACCGTTGCAAGAGGACCTAATCCTCCAATTATACCTATTTTCATATAATATTTTCCTCATGTAATTCTTGAACTTTATCTAAACTATCTATTATAATTAAATTTGTATTTTCTTTAATAAAATCTTTTATACTTTCATCATCTATATCAATTATTAAATAAGTTGTTTTAATACTTTCTAAATATTTAATATTTTCAAGTATATTTTCTTTTTCCAGATTTTTAGTAAGTATTATATTTATAATAATATGTTCTTGATCAGTTTTAGCCTTTGTATTCATTACTATATCATTAAATAACTTAGTAGTTTTATTATAATCGTTTCCTATAATACCTAGACTTTTTTTATTATTACTATTATTACTATCATCCTTATTACTATTTACAACATAATACTTTTTAAATTTATTATAGTAGTTAAGAGTTCTTAAAGTAAGAAAATAATATCTTTTAAAACTAAAATCTTTTTTATAAAATAAAATATTTCTTACTTTCTTTTCTTGATAAAGTTTTTTTACTAATTCTTTCAATTTTTCATTTTTTAAATATTTAAATATAACTCCTTTTGGTACAATTGTCCAAAGGTAATCATTTTTTAAATATTCAGTTTCCATGTCTTTATCATAGATAAAATCATCAACTACATATTTAGTTAAATTACAACCTGCAACAGTTGTAAAAGAAGAACTTCTTCCTTGTCTTATATTTATTTCAAACAATTTATAAGTATTAGTTTTCTTATCTAATTTAAAATCAAAGTTAGCATATCCAACATAGTTAATACTTTCTAGAAAATCTTTCATTTTCTTAAATAACTCTTCATCATAAGTTGGAATAATTGCATCATAGTCTCCTATTGATTTAGGAGTTTTTTCTTCTAGTAAAATATTACCAAGAGCCATGAAGGTTACGTGATGACGTTTATTAACATAACAATTCATTACTCTTAAAGTAGTATCATCACCTTCAATATATTCTTGAACTATTAAATTACCTTTATAACTTGAATTATATATATTATTAATAGTATTATTGTATTCATTTTCATTATAAACAATAAATACTTTCTTTTTACCAGGAAAATCCGTTTTAAAATAAGAAACAGAATCACTTGGTTTAATAATAACAGGGTAATTAAAATCAATACTTATGTTTTCTTTGTCTATAATTTTAGTTTTTGGATAATCTAAATTATATTTTTCACATGTTTTATAAAACTCTTCTTTTAAAACTAATTTATTCATTAATTCTTCATCAATATAAGGAACTAAGAAATACTTTTCAAGTTCTTTTTTATTTTCTACAATTAGTTTCATATAAGTATCACTACAAGCAATTAATAATAATTTTTTATCTTTGTTGTTTTCATATATTTTTTTTAATTCTTCTAAAAATACTTCTTTTTTTTCTATATCTTTATTTTGATATAAATCAATTATTTTGGTATATCTTGTTTCTAAAAAATCACATTTACCAAGAGCAATACTTCTAATATTATATTGTTCATGAAAAGAAACAGCCATACCATAAACATTTCTATCACTTCCAAGTAAAACTGGAATAAAATTATATTCTTTCATATAAACCTCTCTTAATTAGTATAACACAAATATAATAAATAATAAATAAATTAAGTTGACTATCTTTTTTTCTTATTATATACTTTTAATGAAGTTGGTGAATAATGAAACTTAAAAAAATAAATAAAAAAGAATATATAAAATTTACTAAGGATAAAGCTCATTTTTTACAAAGTTATGAATGGGGTGAATTATCTAAAACTAGAAATTTTAAACCATTATATGTAGGATTATATGATAAAGATAAGTTAGTTGCAACTGCTCTTTTATTAAGAAAAGATTTGTTGTTAGGGTACTCTTATTATTATATACCAAGAGGTTTTACTCTTGATTATAATGATTTTTCTTTAATTAAAGAGTTTACTCTTAAATTAAAAGATTTTTTAGATAAAAAGGTTATCTTTTTTAGAATAGATCCTGATATTAAACTTCATACTATTGATTTAAATGCTAATAAAATTGATGGTTTAGATAATTATAAATTAGTATCATTTCTTAAAAATATAGGTTATAAACATAGAAAGTTAACTTATTTTTTTGAAACTACGGAACCTCGTTTTACCTATAGAATTGATTTAGACAAAAGTGTAGAAGAAATAGATAAGAATTACTCTCAAATGGTTCGTCATCATATTAAAAGAGCAAATAAATATAAAGTTATGGTAGAACTTGGTAATAGAGATTCTATAAAAGAATTTGTAAGATTAATGAAATTAACTGAATCAAGACAAAACTTTTATTCTCATCCAGATAAATTTTATTATGATTTTTATGATATATTTAAAGATAATTTAACTATTCTTTTAGCAAGTGTTAATTTAAATGATATTATTTCATATTTAGATAGTGAAATTAGTAAAAACGATGAAAGAAAAGAAAAACTTCTTCAAGAGAAAAATGAATATTTAAAGAAATTTAAACTTAATGAAAAGTATTATGTAAGTGCATATTATATGATTACTTATGGTAATAAAAGTTGGTATTTATATGGTGCTAATGATTTAGATTTTAAAAATACTTGTGCTAATTACAAATTATTTGATTATCAAATTAAAGAGGCTAAAAGATTAGGTTCAACTATTTTTGATGAATTTGGAACAATTGGTAAACCAAATAGTAAAAGTAATTTAGTTGGTTTAAATGAATTTAAGAAAAAATGGGGTGGTGAATATACTGAGTTTATTGGTGAATTTGATTTTGTTTTAAATAAATTTATGTATACTATTTTTAAAATTTTAATTCCAATAAGGCATAAAATAATAAGATATATATTAAGAAAGAAGGTAAAATAATGAATTTTTTAATTGCTGTACTTGGTGGTGATATGAATACTTATGGTGTTGCCAGAGCATTTTTTAGGAAATATAAAAGAAAACTTATTGTTCTTGGTAAAACACCTTTATACCCAACTAGTCATAGTAAATTAGTAGAACCTTATTATTATGAAGATATATTAACAAGTACTGGCTTAGTTAAGGCTTTAACTAATTTGAATAAACAATATCCAAGTACTAAAATAATATTACTTGGTAATACTGATTATTATGTTGAACATATTATGAATAACCGAGATTTAATTGAGAAAATAAGTAGTAATTATATAATTCCAATGGTTGATATTCAAATGTTTAATAAATTATTTAATAAAGAATCATTTTATTCTTTATGTGAAAAATATAATTTAAATTATCCTAAGTATCAAATATATGATTTTAGTAAAGATAAGTTAGAAAACTATAAAATTAAATTTGATTATCCTATTTTTATAAAACCAGCTGATTCTGTTTTATATTCTAAATATGAATTTGTTGGTAAACAAAAAGGATATAAAATTAATAGTTATTCAGAACTTGTAAAAGTTATATCTTTAATTTCTAATAGTAATTATCCTGGTAAGTTTATATTCCAAGAATATATATATGGTAATGATGAATCAATGTATGTTTTAACTTTTTATGTTTCTAAAGATAACAAAGTTCAAGTTGCAACTTGTGGTAATATTTTAATGCATGATAGAAGTCCAAAATTAATAGGTAATTACTCAGCAATAAAAGATGCTTATTTAAAAGATTTAAGTTTTGCTTTAAAAGATTTTTTAGAAAGTATAAAGTTTACTGGTATTTGTCATTTTGATATTGAATATGACATTAAAAGAAAAAAATATTATATATTTGAAATGAATATAAGACAAGGAAGAAGTAATTTTTATACTTATGCAAGTGGTGTTAATTTATGTGAATATTTAATAGATGATTACATATATAATAAAGAAAAGGAATTTGAAATTGCAAATAAACCTTTTGTTGTTAGTATTATACCAAAGTGTATGTTAAAATATTGTTTAAATAAGAATAAGCAAAAGATTAAAATTAAGAATTTCTATCGTTTTTCTTTATCAAAATATGATATTAATATTATAAGATATTTATATCAAATGAAATGGGATTATCATATAATTCATGATTATTTAAAGTATAATAAATAGGAGGAATATGGAAAAAATAAATAGTATTATTTGGAGTATTTCAACAGTTATGCTAGTATTATCGGGTTTTTATTTTGCTTTTAAACTTGATTTTTTACATTTAAAATTAAGAAAGTTATTCAAAGTTTTAAAGAAAAATGATAAAGATTCATCGGGAATATCACCAATGTCATCTTTAATGGTATCTCTTGGTGCTTGTATTGGAGTAGGTTCTCTTGCTGGAATTGCTTTATCAATTTATAAAGGTGGAGTAGGAACAATTTTTTGGATACTATTATCTTGTATAATTGTTGCTCCTAATTCTTTAGTTGAAAATACTTTAGCAGTTGTTTATCATGAAAAAAGTGGTAAAGATTATTTAGGAGGACCGGCTTACTATATAAAAAAAGGTTTAGGTAAGAAAAAATTATCTTATTTATATGCAAGTTTAATAATAATAACTTATATTTTTGGCTTTTTAACCATTCAATCTAATACTATTGCTAAGTCTTTAACAACTGTTTTTAATATTCCAAGTATTATAATTGGAATAATAGTAGGAATTCTTTCCTTTTTAATTATTTTTAAAGGAATAAAAGGAATATCTAAGTTTTCTAATATTTTTATTCCTGCTATGAGTCTTATTTATTTATTGATGACCTTGCTTGTTGTTATAAAAAATATTAGTTTATTACCAAGCTTAATTATTAATATAGTTACTAGTGCTTTTAATTTTAAAGCTCTTGGTTGGGGAATGTTTTCAGTTATTATAATTGGAGTACAACGAGGAATATTTTCAAATGAAGCTGGTCTTGGAACAGCATCTATTGCTTCAGGTTCTTCCAATACTAAGGATGCTATTAAACAAGGAATGATTTCAACTTTAGGAGTTTACTTTGTAACCTTTGTTGTTTGTCTTGGAACAGCTTTAATTATTTTAACATCTAATTATAATCCTCTTAATTATTTAGATGTAAATGGAATTGAAATTACAAGAGATGCTTTAAGTTATCATTTAGGTATTGTTGGAGATGTACTTTTATATATTTGTATAATTGCTTTTTCTTTTTCAACGATTATCTCAGGTTATTATTATGGAGAATCCAACTTAAAATTTATTTTTAAAAATATTTCTCCTACTTATATATTAGGCTTAAAAATAATTACTTGTTTTTTACTAGTTTTAGGTAGTTTTATAAGTCCAACTTTTTTATGGAATTTAGTAGATATTTTAGCTGGAATACTTGCAATTATAAATATTTATGCTATTTTTTCTTTAAGACGTGATATAATAGAAGAATATTTAGTTTATAAGAGGTTGTTATGATAGGAAATGATTGGGATAATGTATTAGATAGTGAATTTAAAAAAGAATATTTTTATAAATTATTAAAATTTGTTCAATTAGAATATTCTAAACATGAGGTGTATCCACCTAAAAAGGAAGTATTTCGTTGTTTTAGGTATACTCCTTATAAAAATGTTAAAGTGGTAATACTTGGTCAAGATCCATATCATGGTTATGGAGAAGCAGAGGGTTTGTGTTTCTCAGTTCCAGATGGCATTAAAAGACCACCTTCTTTAACTAATATTTTTAAAGAACTTGAAAGTGATGTAGGTTGTAGTATTCCAAAATCTAGTTCTTTAATACCTTGGGCTAAACAAGGAGTACTTCTTTTAAATACGACTTTAACTGTTATAAAAGATCATGCTAATAGTCATAAAGATATAGGTTGGGGCGTATTTACAGATGAAGTAATTAAAAAATTAAATGAAAAAGCTGAACCTGTTGTTTTTATCTTTTGGGGTAATTTTGCACGTAGTAAAAAGAAATTTATTACTAATTCTAAACACTTAGTAATAGAATCAGCTCATCCATCTCCATTATCAGCTTATAATGGTTTCTTTGGTTCAAAACCTTTTTCTAAAACTAATGAGTTTTTAGTTAAAAATAATTTAAAACCTATTAACTGGCAAATCTAAATTTGCTTTTTTTCTTTAAAAGTGCTATAATACTGTCGTTTTGAGTTAAGGCTCAGGAGGGGTTAATATGTTAAAAGTGGTTGAAGTAGCTTGTCCTGCTAAAATTAATTTATTTTTAAATGTTACAGGATATAATCGAGAAAAAGAATTACATAATATGAAAATGATAAGTCAAACCGTTGATTTATATGATAAAGTAATTTTACAAGAGACAAAATCAAAAACTGGTTTAATTGTCAAAAATAATAATATTTTATTAGATGAAACTAATAATTGTTTTAAGATGGCTAAGTTATTCTTTGATTATACCAAAATAAATCCAGAGGGATTTTCTATAATTATTGAAAAAAATATTCCAAGTAAAGCAGGATTAAGTGGGGATTCAACAGATGCAGCTGGAGTATTACTAGGATTAAATGAATATTATCATACTAATTTAACAAAAAGAGAATTAATTTTTCTAGCATCTTTAATCGGACCAAATGTTCCTTATTTTATTTATTCAGGTTGTAAATTTATTACAGGATGTGGTGAAAGAATTGAAAATTATACCAAAAGTCCTTATCAAAGTTTTTTAATCATTAAACCTGATTTTGAAATAAGTACTAAAGATATGTTTTCAAGACTTGATAAAACACCTTTATCTGAAAAAGGTATACCAAATAATTTATTACAAAATGATTTTTCAAGAATAATACCAGGTGAAACTGAAAGATTAAATGCTTTTTTAAAACAATATCCTAATTTAAATTATTCTTTATCAGGAAGTGGCTCTTCTTATTTTATAGCCTCATCCGAAAAAAATATGAAATCTTCTATTAGTATTGCTTTAAAGAAAGAATTTCCAAATTACCAATTATTTAATGCTAAACCAAATAGTGGTCATAAAATATTAGTTAAATATTTATGTCATAAAAGTTAAAAAAAATATATAGAGTTTTATTTTCTATATATTTTTTCATTATCAGGATTATTTAATTTTTCTAAAGCCTTTTCTTGCATATCAAAGCTTATTTTATTTAATCCTTCAAAATAATATAATTTAAGTTCAAATTTACTATTTCTTAAAACATGTACTTTAGCTAAATCATAATTTAATTCTTTAAAAGTTTTATTGCCAAAGAAATATCTTAAATCTTCTCTTCTAATTGGTTCAAATGTAGGTAAATAAATATTATGATTACTAATAAATTCATATCCTAAAAGAGAAGTTAAATAATTATACTCTTCATAAGAAGAATCAAAATTATCTTTAAAATAAATAGTATTAGTTTCTTTATCTTTTATTTCTATGTTAAAATTATCATCTAAATAATAAATACATATTTGATAAAAACTATTCTTTTTACTTAAATTATGAATTAACATATTATATAAAGCTAGAAAATCATAATATTTAATATTATTATTACTCATATTTTTCATCCTTTCTAATCTTTTAGCTAAATAAAAAAATTATTTCGCGTGGTAAGTATTCTACTATGTTTTTAATATTTGTCAAGTTTAAATAATAATATTCGAAAAAAATATAAATTATTACTATAATTTTTTTAAACTTTATGGTATGATATTATCATGATGGGGTGTTAGGCTAAAAAGGAGTTATTATGGATGATGCAAAAAAATTAATTATTATATCATCATGTATATTATTGATAATAATAATAGTAGTTATAGTTATCATATT
This sequence comes from uncultured Bacilli bacterium, assembly GCA_934153655.1. Lineage (GTDB taxonomy): Bacteria > Bacillota_I > Bacilli_A > RF39 > UBA660 > RUG591. Next base: position 6,704 of record CAKPFH010000036.1, on the reverse strand, counting down.
AAATAAAAATAAAAAGAAAATGATGCGAAAGAAAATAAATAATTTAGATGTAATTAAAAATGATGTATTGTCGTTACCATTATTATCAGAAATAGAAAAAGTATCTAGTTTAACAAAAGGTGAACAATTAGAAGAAAAAATAAATAATTATAAAAAAGTTTATGAAGATTTAAAAACTAATTCTTTTAAAAAAATTGAAGATATGATTTTAGAATTAGATTTTCTTGTTCAAGAAAAACCAAAAGATTTTAATTATAAATATTCTTTAATTGAGTTAGAATTATATAAAAATCGTTATTTAATAAATCATATTTTAGAAGAACTTAAAGAATTAACATCATATGAAGATAAGTATCGTGGTTTAATTGTTAAATTAAAAAATAAATATCGTATAATTAACAGAGAATACGAAAGTAATAAAGATTTATATGGTGTATTAACTGATACTATAGATATGCAATTTGAAAATATTGAAAAAAGATTTCAAGACTTTGAAATTGTTATAAATGAAAATTTATATAATGAAGTTGTATTAGTAGTACGTTCTCTTGAAAATATGATTGATCATATGGGAGCAATTATTTTAGAACTTCCTGATATTTTAGTTTTATTAAATGATTTGATACCATCAAGAATAAAAGAATTAGAAGTATTAAGAACTAGTATTCAAGAAGAAGGCTTTACTTTAACTTTTATGAATCTTGATTATAACTTAGCAGAGATAGAAAAAATAGAAAATGATATTGTAGATAGATCTAAAGTATTAAATATTGATAATAGTTTAATAGAATTAAAAACTATTTTGGAATTTTTAGATTCTTTATTTAAAGATATAGAAAAAGAAAAAGTTTATAAAAAAGACTTTGATGCTTCTTCTTATTCATTTGATCAAAGACTTAGTAATTTAAAAAATACCTTAAGAGATATTTATAAACAATTAGATGATATTAAAGTAATGTATGGTTTAAATGATGAAGATTTAAAAGATTTAGAAACTATTAGTCTTAATTATAGTGATTTAGTAAAAGAATATAAAGCTTTGATTAGAAAAGTTAAAAAACAAGAATTTTCTTATGGTAAAATAAATGTTTATTTAAATGAATTATCTGGTAATTTAAAATTATTAGAAGATAATTTAGATTTAACTTTAAAGAATTTAGGTAGTATGCAAGATGATGAAGAAAGAGCAAGAGATCAATTAGAAGAAGTTCAAGAACTACTTAAGATTTGTAAAAGACAAATACAAAGTGTTAAAATACCAGTTGTTGCTAATAATTACTTTGTTGAATTAAGTGAAGCCAATGAAGCTATTTTAGAAATAATTAAAGAACTTGCTAAGAAACCAATTGTAATTAAAACTTTAAATACTAGAGTTGATACAGCTAGAGATTTAGTTTTTAAACTTTATAATACTACTAAAAATATTATAAAAAATGCTTATATTTCTGAAAATTTAATTGTTTATGCTAATAGATATCGTAGTTCTTCAAGTGATGTTATGAAAAATTTAAATAAAGCTGAAGTAATGTTTTATAAAGGTAATTATGAAGGATCATTAAAATTAGTATTAGATTTATTAGATAAATTAGAACCTGGTTTTAAAACTAAGATAAATAGTATATAAGAGTTGTTTTTACAATTCTTTTTTTAAATACTTGATTATTTTTAATTAATTTGGTATTATTTTGGAAGTAAAAAGAGGTGTTTTATGGTTTATTTAGATTATAGTGCTACTACTTTAGTTAATGATGATGTTTTAAATACTTTTACCAAAGTTAGTAAAGAATTTCCTGGTAATGCTAATTCTTTACATGATTTAGGTCTTAAAAGTCGAGATTTAATGAAATCATCAGTTAAACAAATAGCTGATTTATTAAATGTATTTGAAGATGAAATAATTTTAACAAGTGGAGCAAGTGAAGCTAATAACTTAGCTTTAAAAGGAATTGCTTTTAAATATAAAAATCGTGGTAAACATATAATAAGTACAAAACTAGAACATTCAAGTGTTTTAAATACTTTAAATTATTTAGAAACTCTTGGCTATAAAATTGATTATTTGGAAATATTACCAGATGGAAAAATAGATATAAATGATTTAAAAAAGAAAATTAGGGATGATACTATTTTAGTTAGTATAAGTCAAGTAAACTCAGAGATTGGAATAATTCAAGATATAGATTTAATTGGAAAAATTTTAAAAGAGTATAAAAAAGTTATTTTTCATGTTGATGGAACTCAAGCTGTTGGTAAAATTAAAGTTAATTTAGATAGTGTTGATTTATATTCCTTTTCAGGTCATAAAATATATGGTTTAGATGGAGTAGGATGTCTAGTTAAAAAAAGAGGTATTGAATTAACACCTCTTATTCATGGGGGAAAAAGTCAAACAATATATAGAAGTGGAACACCTTGTGTTGCTTTATATGCAAGTTTAGCTAAAGCTTTAAGACTTGTTTTAACTGATTTTAATGAAAAATATAATCATGTAAAAGAATTAAATGAATATTTAAAAGATAAATTACAAGAAATAGATGGAGTTATAATAAATAGTAATAATAATTGTGTTTATCATATTATTAATTTAAGTGTTTTAGGAATAAAACCTGAAACTATGCTACATGCTTTAGCTAGTAAAGATATTTATATTTCAACTAAAACCGCTTGTAGTGATGATACTAGTTTATCTTTAAGTGTTTTAGAATTTACTAAAAATAAAGATCTAGCTAGAAGTAGTATAAGAATTAGTTTATCTTATTTAACTACAAAAGAAGAAATAGATTATTTTTTAACTGTATTTAAAGAAAAAATAAATGAATTAAGATTTAAGAAAGGGGAATAATAAAGATGAATAGAATAATTTTAATAAAGTATGGTGAATTAACAACTAAAAAAAGTAATAGAAAGTTTTTTATTAATACTTTATATAATAATATTATAAAAAAATGTAAAGATTTAAATGTTATAATTTCTAAAGATATATCAAGAATGTATATAGAATATGAAAGTTTAGATGAAGAGTTAGTAATTAAAAGAATAGGGGAGGTATTTGGTATTCATGCATATTCAATTGCTTATAAGACTTTAACTAATTTAGATAGTATTAAAAGTACTATTAGCGAAATCATAAATGATTTAGATAAAGATAAAAAATATACTTTTAAGGTTGAAACCAAAAGAAGTTATAAAAAATTTTTAATGAATTCTATGGAATGTAATGATGAATTTGGAAGTTTCATTTTAAAAAATTATAAAAATTTTAAGGTAGATGTACATAATCCATCTTTAACTTTTCATGTTGAAATTAGAGAGAATTATTCATATGTTTATTTAAATGAATATAAAGGTATTGGTGGTTATCCTGTTGGAACACTTGGACATGCTATGTTGATGTTATCAGGAGGAATTGATTCTCCAGTTGCTGGGTATTTGGCTCTTAAAAGAGGAATTAAATTAGATTTAGTATATTTTGAAGCAATTCCCCATACTTCTCTTGAAGCTAGAAACAAGGTTATTGAACTTTCTAAAAAGTTAAGTATATATGGTGGAGAAATGCGTTTAATAATTGTTCCTTTTACCAAACTTCAAGAAAATATTTATAAAAATGTTTCAGAGAATTACTCTATTACTATTATGCGCAGAATGATGTATCGTATTATGGAAAAACTTACCTTACGTTTTAAAAGTTTAGCTATTATTAATGGAGAATCAGTAGGACAAGTTGCTAGTCAAACATTAACTAGTATGTCTGTTATAAATAATGTTACAAATATTCCAGTTATTCGTCCAGTTGCTTGTCTTGATAAATTAGAAATAATTGATATAAGTAAAAAAATTGATACATATGATATAAGTATTTTACCATATGAAGATTGTTGTACTATCTTTGTACCACGTCATCCGGTTATAAATCCAGTTTTATCAGAATGTATTAAAATGGAAAGTACTTTTAATTATGAAGAAATGATAGATGAAATACTTGCTAATTTAAATATAATTACTATTACTCCAGATATGGATAAAAATAAATATGATGATATATTATAATTTAAAATATTCTTATTAATTATTAATGAGAATATTTTTTAAAAAATAGGAAAAATTTACCAGTTAATAAATTGTATAAAAAGAGTAATTTGTAGCAATCTATTAGTGTGGAGGTGAAACAATGAACTCAAATAAAGATGCTTTAAAGATGAGAGTTCCAGGTGCTAAACAAGCTATCGATAAAATGAAATATGAAATAGCTAGCGAATTTGGTGTTAATTTAGGACCAGATACTACATCTCGTGCTAATGGATCTGTAGGTGGAGAAATTACTAAAAGATTAGTACAAAATGGATTAAACCATATTAGTGGAAGTTATAATACTAACCAAAACTATTAATTTAAACCATAAATAAGAAATTAGTTCCTTTAAGATTAGTTAAGGGAACTAATTTTTATAATATATAAAATTAAAATAGTAATTTGAGTTTAAAAAAATATTTATTAAAAAATTGGTTGTTACTATTTCTTGTTTTCTTAAAGAAAATATTGTATAATGATTTTGGAGATGGATTATGTTCGAATACAAAAAGTATGAGAGGTTTATTATACATAGTTATAAACATAATGGTAATATTCATCGAGCTTGGGATGAGGCTGTTCTTCTTGATGAATGTGATGATTATTTAGTATTCGGGAACGATAAGACAAAAGTATTAGAATCTGATGGTAGAAGTTGGCGTACTAAAGAGCCTTCTATTTTGTTCTTTTATAAAAAGAAATGGTATAACATTATTGGTCAATTAAAAAATGATGGTATTTATTATTATTGTAATATGGCATCCCCCTTTATAATAGAAGATGGTGCTATAAAGTATATTGATTACGACTTAGACTTAAGGGTTTTCCCAGATGGAGCTTTTAAAGTTTTAGATCGGGGAGAATATAAGTATCATAAAGCTAAAATGAATTATCCAAAAGAAATTGATGAAATATTAAAAGAACAGCTTACCGAATTAATCAATTTAGTTCGGGAAAAGAAGATTCCATTTGATAGAGCTTCTGTTGAATACTATTATAATATTTATAATAAAGTTAAAAAAGAAATTACTAATTAGTTGGTAATTTTTTTTAATTTGATTTTTAAAAGTTGTAGCTATGATTATTTTATTAAATATTAAATAGCAGATTAATTAGATAAAATAAAGTAATTAATTATATGAAAATTAATTAATAGAAAAATAATAGTAAACTAAATAAAAAGAATTAATATAATATATTTGTATGGTTAATCAGGATAACTTGATTTTAAAAGAAATAGTTTTTAGAATATTCATGATTTTAGTGAGATGAAGATGTTTGTATAAAAATAAGGAAAGTATTGTTTTTTATTTTTAATGGCAAAGTTATGTATGATTATGCATATATGTTTATATATTAAATATATATAGTAGAAATAAGCAAACATCAATACTAAATTTATTAAATTTTTTTAAGTCTAATAAATTGTTATCAATTATTGCTATTAACATGAACCAAAATGTTGAATATAGTTGCTTATTTAATATCAAAAAGCAATTTTTAAAGGCGAAAATAAGGAAAAAAAACAAAAAGATATAAATTTGTGTAAATAAGTGTAAATCGTATTGTATTTTGATTAATGATTTGATATATTAATTAGGCAACTGAGAGATGGATTTCTTCTTTCTTAAAAGGTCAAATTTTGAATAAAAAAAGCGACTGAAAAAAAGTTGAAAAAAATTGAAAAAAGTTGTTGACAAATGCAAAAGTATTTGTTATATTAGATAGCGTTGCTTGAAAAAAGAGCTTCAAAAAATGTTTAATTTATCTTTGAAAAAAGTCGTTAAAAAAAGTTGAAAAAAAGTAAAAAAAACTATTGACTTGTTTATGACTTTATGATATGATTAAAAACGTTGTTTGAAATTCAAGCAATGAAAAAAATTGTCTGAAAAAAAGTTAAAAAAACTATTGACTTTATGAAGATAATTTGATATATTACTTATGCACTTTGGTGCTGAGATAATGATCTTTGAAAACTGAGCAAAACGTCAATTTTAAGCTAGGAAATAAACTGATTTAAAATTAAATAAAATAAATTTTTTGAGAGTTTGATCCTGGCTCAGGATGAACGCTGGCGGCATGCCTAAGACATGCAAGTCGTACGAAGTGACCCTTTGAAATGGAGTGCTTGCACAAAGTAGATAAGGATTTCACTTAGTGGCGCAAGGGTGAGTAACACGTGGGTAATCTGCCTTTGAGACTGGGATAACAATTGGAAACGATTGCTAATACCGGATAACATATATAATGGTAAACTTTATATATTAAAAGGAGCCTTTAAAGCTTCACTTAAAGATGAGCCTGCGGCGCATTAGCTAGTTGGTAAGGTAATGGCTTACCAAGGCAACGATGCGTAGCCGAACTGAGAGGTTGATCGGCCACATTGGGACTGAGACACGGCCCAAACTCCTACGGGAGACAGCAGTTAGGAATATTCGTCAATGGGGGAAACCCTGAACGAGCAATGCCGCGTGAATGATGACGGTCCTCTGGATTGTAAAGTTCTGTTGTTGAGGAAGAACGTTTGGTATAGGAAATGATATCAAAGTGACGGTACTCTTCAAGAAAGCTCCGGCTAACTACGTGCCAGCAGCCGCGGTAATACGTAGGGAGCGAGCGTTATCCGGATTTATTGG
>CAKPFH010000035.1 GCA_934153655.1 uncultured Bacilli bacterium | reverse complement strand
TATTTTTTCACCACATTTTTTACAGTATATATCACTAGTTAATCCACTCTTTAAAGCACTAGCCTTTATTTTAATGCCTTCGCCTTTAATATTTGCTTCTTGTTTTTCAATGCTTTCTAAATCATCTTTGTTTTCATCTAATATTTCTTTTTTCATTTTAATAGAAGTTGTTTGTAAATCTTTTAAATCATCAGTTAAACTTTGGAACATATTCTTAGTTGCTCTTAATTCTCTTTTCATCATCTTGCTTCTCAACTTAGGACTAAACATCATTAAAAAAGTAAAAACAAATATTCCTATTACTAAAATAAATACTATTATAAAAACTATTTTAAAAACACTTTCATTCATTTTTTATTCTCCTTTAATACTTGCTTCATAGACATTTTCCATTAAGGAAATAACAGTCATTGGTCCAACTCCCCCTGGAACAGGTGTCATAAGTTTTGATTTTTCTAAACAATCACTTTGAACATCACCATACAACTTACCTTCTACTCTATTAATTCCAACATCAATTATTATTACTCCTTTTTTAATCATATCTTTGGTAATTAAATCTTTTTTACCAACTGAAACAATTAAAATATCCGCATGTTTAGTATAATAACTTAAATTACTTGTTTTAGAATGACACAAAGTAATAGTTGCATTTTTCTTTAATAATAAATGAAATAAAGGAAGTCCTACTAAATTACTTCTTCCAACAATTACCACATTTTTATTAACAACATCGATATTATAATAATCAAGTAAAGTAATAACTCCTTTAGGTGTACATGGTTTTAGGCAAGTCTCACCTTTAACAAGTTTTAACATATTAATATTAGTTAAACCATCAACATCCTTTTTAGGATCAATCTTATTAATAATATTATCTTTATTTAAATAACTAGGAAGTGGTAATTGAACAATTATACCCGTTATTTTTGGATCTTTATTTAATTTTTCAATTTCTTTTATTAAATTAGTTTCATCTATTTCATCAAAATGAAGATTTAAAAAATCGTAACCAATACTGTTAGCCATCTTTTCTTTTTGTCTAACATATACTTTAGTTGCTTCATCAAAACCAACACTAATATCAACTAAAGTTAATTTTTTATCTAACTTTTCTATTTTTTCTTTTAATTTTTCTTTTAGTTCCAAACTTACTTTTTTACCATCTATTATTTTATTCATAACTATTTAATTCCTTTCTTAATACTTTATAATTTGGTACTGATAAACTAACTAAATGCCAAAAATCAGATCCATGATTAGGATAAACTAAATGTGATAATTCATGAACAATTACATAATCTAAATATTTTTTATCTTTTTTTATTAATTCTAAATTTAAAGTAACTCTTTTTAATCTTGTATTACATACTCCCCATCTTGTTTTCATCTTTCTAATTGTTAAACTAGGATAAGGAATTTTAACTGGAAATACTTTATATATTTCATCAAGACTTTCTTTAAATATAATTCTTGCTTGTTTAACTAACCATTTATCTAAAACAAGTTCATCTTTAACAAGAATTGTACTATCACCTACTATAATATCTTCTAAATTAGATTTTACTATATTATATTTTTTACCAAGATAAAAGAAATCTTGATTATATTCTTGTTTCTTTTTTAAATGTTCTTGCATTTTTATAATTTTATTTTCATTTTCTTTTAATAAATTTAATATATATTTATTAGTTACTAAGTAATTAGTTGTTACATATATACCATCTTCTTTTACTCTTAAATAAGTATTTTTTTGCTTTTTTCTTGTAACAAAGACATTTACTAATTGTTCATTTATTTCTATTTTCATATTCATCCTTTTTAGTATAACAAAAAAGAGTAGTTTTTTCTACTCTATTTACTACAAATTTGTCTATATCTATATTGAGTTAGTTTACTACCACTTAGTTTAGTATAACCAGCAGGTATTTCACTTTCTAAAATATAATCTGTATAAACTATATTATCAGTTACAGTTCTTGTTTGATATAATGTAACTTTTACTTCATTTTCTACTTTATCACGGTATGAATAGTAAGTAACATTTTTATATTTAGTTGTTGTTGTACATTTATTTTCTGTTTTAGTATAAGTACAATTAAACTTCATATATTTTCCAACAATAGCATCACATCTTTTAGCATTTGTATCATATTTTGACATTTCTTTTGTATATGTTGTAGTTACTTTTTTACATGATTTAGACTTATATGGTACACTTTTAGTTGAAGTTTTAATTTCACGATTAGTTTTTTCTTCTGGCTTTGTAGTTGAAGCTTCGCTCCAAGTTCCATCTACTAAAACTTTTTCTGTTCCTTCGATTGTTTTAACTTCAATTCCATTTGTATTAGTAGGAGCAGTTTTACTTGCTGCTGACCATTCTCCATAAACTTTTTCAATCTTATAAGCCATTACTAAAGTTCTACTTTGTCTTTCTAAACTTGCATCATCTTTAAACTCGGTTGTCCAAGCTCCGAAATCTGTACATACGGCTGTATTATTATTGTTGTTATTATCATTGTTGTTATTGTTATCATTATTGTTGTCATTATTAGTATTATTATCATTATTGTTATTATCATTGTTATTAGTATTATCATCATTAGTATCTGGAGTATAATCTTCACCATTACAGTTTAAGCATTTAAAATCATTATCATAATAATAACTAACACTATCTTCCATACTAGAACATACTAAATTAACTTTCATTAAGTAATCTTTGCTATTTTTAGTAACACTAACATATGATGTATTATAACCACACTTATTACCATTTGCATCTACTACCTCTTTAATAACACCTTGATTTTTTAATTCTTTAACAGTAGAAACTTTGGTTTCTCCAACATTACTTGGAGCGTTTTTCTTGGTAAAAAAGTAATCTTCTCCAGCTGCTCTTAAAAGTGACACATTGTTATTAAATACTACTACTGGTGTTTCTTTATTACCATTATTATTTTTATTACCATTATTTAAAGATTTAACTTTAAAGACTAAAAAGATAATAATAATTAAGCAAATAACAATTAAAATAATCTTTGTTAATAAATTTTTATCTAATGTAAACTTTCTTTTGTTGTTATTATCAGAACCATAATCTTCATAATCAAATTCATTTTCTTCAGTATACATAAAATAACCCCCTAATTCATTAAACGCACATATTATACCATATTATTTTATCAATGTCAAATGTTTTTCTATCTGGTAACCCCAGCACTTTCTAATATTTCATCTTGAAGGTTAAACATAATTTCTTCTTCATCTTTTTTCATATGATCATACCCAAGTAAATGAAGCATACCATGAACTGCTAAAAAACATAATTCTCTCTTTAAAGAATGTCCGTATTCTTCTGCTTGACTTTTAGCTTTATCTAAAGATATATAAATATCCCCAAGCACTCTTCCCTCGGGATTAAAAGTTTTATCATCTTCAAGAGCAAAGCTAATAACATCAGTTTCTCTATCAATTCCTCGATAATTCTTATTAAGTTCATGAATATAATCATTTGAAACAATAATAACATTAAATTCTACTTTTTTAATATCTAATTTTTTAAGTCCTACTTTTAAAACTTTTTTTATTTCTTTAAAATAATCATCTAAATTACAATCTAATTCATTAAATAAACCTATTTTCATATTACCTCACATCATTACATATAAAAGGATAACTATTAAAATTATTAATAAACCTATTAAAATTGTACTAATAGTTCTTCTAGACATTTTATCAGTTAAAACTTCTAATAACCGATAAATAAAATAACCAAACATGCCCCCTATTAAATTTAATAAAATATCATCTACATCAAAACATCTTCCTATTATAAGTTGCACAACTTCAATTGAACAAGACATAAGTAAAATAAGAAAAAAAGCAACTCTTTTTTTATCTAATTTTAAATAATAAGAAGTAAAGAACCCATATGGCATAAATAATAAAATATTACCAATAACATTTTTATAAAACAAATTAGAACCTAATTTATATCTTGTTAATTCTTTAAAAGGAATAAAATTATTACCATAAGAAATAACATCTTGATAAGTAACTACTTGAAAAAACATTAATAAATAAACAATAAATAATAAACTTAGTAGTTCTTCATATAAAATAAATTTATGTTTTGTTTTAATAAAATAAGTAATTCTTAAAGATACTACTGAAATAAGTGTAATAATAACAATAGGCCAAGTTGTATCGATTACATTAGCTGCATCTTTAGCTAAATTTACCATACTATTCTCCTTCTAACTCAATTTCTTGATAACTAGTGATATTTTCATAAACTTTAAAGAAAACATCTAAATCTATTGTACTATTATTTACAACAAATTTCAATTTTTTTTGATCTAATATTTTACTATCTTCGAATAAATTTTCTTTCATCTTTAAATAAGCTAGATTCATAGCTTTACTATATGCTTCTTCTATTGTTAAAACATCATCTATTTTTTCTATTTCATAAACAGTTTCTTTACTTAATTTAATTGGTAAAAACTTATGATAAAAAATTTTATTTTCTATTATCTCTTCATTTTTATAATTTTTTCTAGTATTTATTTTTTTACCAAGAAAAGTTAAACTAAATCTTTTTTTAGAAGAACCAGTTTTTTTATTTTCATAATAAGTAATTGGATAAGTAATATGAACTGTATACCAAGTTTCTCCATAAATAATAGCATCAGATTTTACTAAATTAACAACACTATCTTTATGAATAATTTTTCCACTTACAATTACCTCTCCTTGTTTTACATAATCATTTAATTTTTTCATAATACTACCATTAGTAGCTTTAATAGATAAAATAATAGCATTCTTTCTAGCAACAACATCTCTTGGTTTTAAATCATCATCTATATCTTTTTTAATCCTTTCTGATACATTTACAATATACTTACAACCTACCCTAGTTATTTCTAACCATTCAAGATAATCTTTATTATCATTTAAAATATTATTTTTAATTTTTTCTTTTTCTAAATAACTTTTTCTAAAATGATATTTATCTATTTTATAATTCTTTAATTCTTTTAATAAAAAGTTTTTTAATTCATTATTATTAGTATTTATTTCTACAGAGAAAATAATATTACTTAAAAAAATAATTAAAGATATACTTATAACAAAAAATATTAAAAATAAATAATATTTTTTAAATAACATTTTATATTTTATAAAACCTCTATAACCTACTTCTTCTATATTATATATTTTTAAATATTTTTTTATTTTTTGATAGTTATTACTATCTAAATATAAATAATAATAATTATCTTGTTTTTTTATTTTTAAAATATTTATATATTTAATTATTTTATTAAAGTATTTAGCATCTATTTTTAAAATATATATATTCATATTCACCTACAATTCTATAGTTTTTATATTACCTTGAATTAATATTTCTTCATCTAAGAGTTTTTTTAAAGTTAAATTTTCTCCTTTTATAGTAATAAATTTATTAGTTTTTTTTAAAATTATTTTATTATCATTTAGTAAAATAATATCATCATAGTTAGAAATATTTACTAAGTTAGTAAAATAAGTTATTTTTAAATCTTTTGGGTTTATAAATTCTTTTATTCTCATATATTATATTTTATTAATAAAATAATGAAAAAGACCATGACAAATTAAATTTATTATGATAGTATACTTGGTGGTGATTTATGAAAAGAGATTTATATATTGATTGTGATGGAGTTATTTTAGATACTATTGTTATGGCTTTTAGTGAGATGGAATTACTTGGAATTGATACAAGTAATGAGTTAGAAATTGATAAGTATTTTCAAAATGTTAATTGGAAAGATTTAATTGAACGAAGTGGAGAAATAAATGATAGTTGCAGAAAAATAATTGCTTTAAGTGATAGTAATATTTTTCGTAATGTAGCGGTTTTAACCCATCATTGTTCTTATAATGAAGGTAAAATAAAAAAAGATGAATTTGATAAATCTTTACCTAATATTCAAGTATTTAATGTTCCTAAAAAAATTCCTAAGCATTTTGCGGTTAAAGCGAATAATAATATTTTAGTAGATGATTCTAAAGAGAAAATAATTGGTTGGGTTAATGCTGGAGGAATTGGGGTTTTATTTAAAAAAAATATTGAAAGATTTACTTGTCCTAGTTATGATGTTCCTTATTTTATAATTAATGATTTAAATGATTTAATATTTGTAAATAACATTATTAATGAATATCAAAAAAGTATGAAAGTTAAAAGAAGATAAGTTTCTTTTGCTTGCTTATTTAAAAAGTTTTTGATACAATTACTTTGGTGATTTAAATGACGATTACAGTTAAAGTAAATGATAAAACTAAAAAACAAATGATTGAATACTTTGAAGATTTAAAAAGAGAGAAAACGCCTGATTATGCTATTTTTCAAGCAATTGATGGAGATACGGTTGTTACTTTATATAATTCGGGAAAAGCTGTTTTTCAAGGAAAAGATGCCGATCTTGCTAGTCAGTTTTGGATAGAAACTGAAAAAATAAATGCTGGTCATGTTGATTTTACCAATTCTGATAATAAGAAAAAAGAGAAAAAAGAAATCATTAAAGATACAAAGTATATGTATATTAACTCAGTTGGATCAGATGAAGTTGGTACCGGAGATTACTTTGGTCCTATTGTTGTTAGCAGTTCATATGTTAAAAAAGAAGATGTTAGTTTTCTAAAAGAGTTAGGTGTCATGGATAGTAAAAGAATAACTGATGATAAAATACTAGAAATTGCTCCTAAAATAATAAAAAGAATTAAATATAAAAGTTTAATTCTAACTAACCAAGATTATAATAAGTTTAACAAGGATTACAACATGAATAAAATAAAAGCTATCATGCATAACAAAGTTTTATATCAAATGATAAACGAGGAACACCCAGAAATAGATGCTATTATAGTTGATCAATTTGCCGAAAAATATGTTTATTATAATTATTTAAAAGATGCTAAATTAGTTCAAAGAAATATAACTTTCATGACGAAAGCTGAAGATAAAAACATGGCTGTTGCAGCAAGTAGTATAATAAGCCGTTATATATTTATTCAAGAATTTAATAAACTAAGTAAAAGTGTTGGCTTCAATTTACCAAAAGGAGCGGGACCTAAAGTAGATGAAATCGGAAAAGAAATTGTTAAAAAATATGGTAAAGAAAAACTAGAAAGCATTGCTAAATTAAACTTTAAAAATACAGAAAAGATCTTAAGTGAATAAGATCTTTTTATATAACATTTTTAAATAAAATTATTCCTAGAGTAATAGCTATTAATAAAACTATAATTAAAATTATTAAAACTACTTTACTTCTTGGCTTTTCATCTAATAAAAATTCTTCATCAACATCTTCAGATTTTTTTGTATCAGAGTTAGCTTCCGTTATTTTTTGTTCTTCTTCTTTAACCTCTTCAAGTTCTTCTTCAATTTTTTCTTCTTCTAAATTGGCTTTGTTTTCTAAATCATCGGCTTTTTCTTCTATTTCAGCAAAAGAATTACTAGAAGTTTCTAAAATTGGTTCATCAAGTGGAGGAATAACTGAAGTATTATCACTACTTGGCATTAAATCAGCAAGAAGTAAATCATTTGGTTTTTTCTCAGTTTCCTTGTTTTCATTAATACTTTCAATTAAACTATCAATTTCCATGTCATCAACTTTAGTATCAATACTTCTTTTTAAATTATCTTGACCATTTTTAATAGCTTCTTCAATTAAAGTATTAATATTATAAATTTTATCTTCATAAGTATAATCAACTACTTTATTTTCCTTAACTAATTTTAAATCAACTGGTTTTTCTTCATCTTCTTCTTTCATAACATTTTTTAAATTATTTATATCAACATAAACATTATTCATATAAACATCTGTATATAATTCTTGATTTTTATTAGTTCTTGTTTTTAACATTTCATTCGAGGTATCAGTTTCATTATATCTATCCATTCTCATATTATCACCAACAATAACATTTTATAATAGATTAGTTTTTTTTTCAATATTTTTATGAAATTAATTTTTTTAATAATTATATGTCAATTATTTGTCTTATTCTAAAAAAATACTTTCAAGAATAATTTAAATAATATATAATTGTTATGGAGGATTAATATGTATAAAAAATATAAAAGAATATTTTTAATTGTTTTAGATTCTGTAGGTATTGGAGGAGCTATTGATTCTAAAGATTTTGGAGATATTAATGTTAATACTGTTTTACATACATTAGAAAGTACAAAAGGAAGTCTTCCTAATTTAGCTAAAATGGGACTTATGAATTTATTAAATAATAACGATTTAGAAAAAAGTGATTCTTACTATACAAGAGGAGTTTGTAAAAGTTTAGGAAAAGATACTTTAACAGGTCATTTAGAAATGATGGGAATTCTTACTACTAAGCCTTTAAAAACTTTTACGGAAACGGGTTTTCCTGATGAATTAATTAAAGAATTAGAAGACAGGTGTGGTCGTCATGTAATTGGAAATGTTGCTGCTAGTGGTACTGAAATAATCAAGGAACTTGGAGAACAACATATGAAAACTGGTGATATTATTGTTTATACAAGTGCTGATAGTGTTTTACAAATTGCTGCTCATGAAAGTATTATTCCAGTTCCTGAACTTTATAAAATCTGTGAAATTGCTAGAAATATTACTTTAAAAGATGAATGGAAAGTTGGAAGAATTATTGCAAGACCTTTTATTGGAGAACCTGGTAATTTTACAAGAACTGCTAATCGTCATGATTTTGCTCTTGATCCACCTGCTCCTACTACTTTAGATAGTTTAAAAGACAATAACTTTGATGTTTTAGCAATTGGTAAAATAAGTGATATTTTCAACAACTGCGGAATTACAAAAGCTACTAAAACTAAAGATAACACGGATGGCATAGAAAAAATTAAAGAAGCTACTAAAACCGATTTTACGGGTTTATGCTTTGCTAATTTGAATGACTTTGATTCTAAATATGGTCATAGAAGAGATCCAATCGGTTATATGAAAGCTTTAAAAGAAGTAGATGATAACATTAATGAAATAAAAGCTAATTTACAAGATGATGATTTATTAATCATAACTGCTGATCATGGAAACGATCCTACTTATAAAGGAACCGATCATACAAGAGAAAATACTCCGGTTATAATATTTAATAAAAACTTTGAATTTCCTAAAAGATTACCAAATCTTGAAACATTTGGATCAATTGGAGCAACAATTGCTGATAACTTTAATTTAACTCAAGAACTTGGTTCTTCCTTCTTGGAGTCTTTAAAATGAATTTAACAACCTGGGATTCTAGCAATTATCAAGAACTAATAAATTATTTAAATTCCAAGAAAGATTTAAAATATCAAGAATTTCAAAAAAAAATCATTAACTATGACCAAATAATTGGAGTTAAAACCGAAGAATTAAAAAAAATAAGCAAAGAAATTGCTAAAGGAGATTATAATACCTTCATTAAATTAAACAATAGTAATTATCATGAAACAATCATGATTGAAGGATTTTTATATGGTTATTTAAAATTAGATATTAATACTATTTTAGAATACTTAGATGCTTATCAAGAAAAAATTACTTCTTGGGCTCAAGTAGATTCTTGTTGTAGTAATTTAAAATTATTTAAGAAAAAAGAAAATCAAGAAATTGGTTTTAAATATGCTAAGAAATTATTAAAATCTAAGAATAACTTTAGTAAAAGATTTGGTTTAATTATTCTTTTAAATTATTATTTACATGATATTTATATAGATAAAACTTTAGAACTTGTTTCTAATTTAAAAACTGATGATTATTATGTTTCTATGGCTATTTCTTGGTTAATAGCAAGTAGTTATATTAAATATCAAGAGAAAACTTTAATTTATTTAGTTAATATTAAAAATGATTTTATTTATAATAAAGCTATTAGTAAAATAATTGATTCAAGACAAATAAGTAAAAAAGAAAAAGACTTTGTAAAAACTTTAAAGAGAAATACTAAAAATAATTAGTATTTTTTCTTTTTAAATTAATATATTTTAGTATGAAGAAATTATATTTATTATTGTTATTATTATTGTTTAGTCCTACTTTGGTATTTGCAAGCAGTACTAGTTTATTTAAAGTAAATGGTTCTTATTATGAATCTTTTCTTGAGGCTTATAATGCTGCTAGTCTTGACAATCCTTTAATTATTTTAAGTGATATAAAGTTAGATGAAAGTTTAAAAATAAGTAAAAGTATTGAAATTAATTTAAATGGTCATGAAATATCGGCTCCTAAAATGGTATTTTTACTAAATGGTGGTACTCTTAATTTAACTGGAAGTGGAACAGTTAGAGAAAGAAATCCTTATTTTGGAGCTGTTGTTGTTAAAGGAAGTGTTGATAATAAAAAGGATTATAGTATTTTAAATGTTTCTAGTGAAGTTTTACTTGAAGGTTGGTCAGGTATCATGATTGATCAAAATAATAAAAAAGGTTATGGTATTGTTGTTAATTTTAAAGGTAAAATAAATGCTTTAAAAGATACAACAGGAGATACTGGTGTTGGCATTTATGTAAATGGTGATATTAAAGATAAAGAAAATATGCCTGAGATTAACCTATATGATACATCTAATATTAAATCAACTGGTCCTGGAATTTATTTAGCTGGGTATTCTAAATTAAATTATTTAGGTAATACCGAAGGTTATGAATCTGGTCTTAGTATAAAATCAGGTATTGTTAATATTAAAGGTGGTCATATTGTTGCAACTGGTCCAGATAAAACTCCAATTAATCCTAATGGCAGTGGAACTAATGCAAGTGGAGCTGGTATTCAAGTGGAATCTAATAATTCCTATGCTGGTGATATTGAAATAAATATTACAAATGGAACAGTTGAAAGTAAAAATGGTAATATGTTCTATGAGTTTACAGCTAATAATAAAACTGATACAAAGGTTAAAAGTATAAATATTTTAAATGGAACTTTTATTTCCAAAAATGATAATTTCAAAGTATCAAATTCTTTTAAAACTAATAATCCTAAGTTTATAAGTGGTGGTAAATTTACCAGCGATATTCAAGAATATTTAAAAACTGGTAATATAAAAAATACTAATAATTACTATCAAGTAGTAAGTAAAAATCAAGATACAACTAAGAATTTAGTAATTAAAAAAACTAATTTATTACCTATAATTGTTATTATTATCTTTTTAATTACTATTTTAATAAATATTTATTTATATGTAAGAAAAAAATATACAAAATAAAAATTATAATATTAAAAATATTATAAAAGATATTTTCTTATTTAATTTTAAAAATAATAGACTATTTATTTCTAACATTAGTTTACAAATTGTCTTTTCTTTTTTCTAAATAAAGTTTATAATTAAAATAAGGAGATAGTAATCAATACTAATTAATTTATTGATTATAAAAAAAATAAGATGATAGGAAAGATAAAAGAAATAAATGATAATAATGTTATAGTTAATTTAAATAGTAAAGAAAATTTAATAAATCATTTTGTTAAAATAGATAATAGTATTATTGGAGAAGTAATAAGTATTAATGATAATGATTGTAAAGTTAAATTATTAGGAGAAATTATTAATAATGAATTTAGTTATGGTGTTTTAGTTAAACCTAAATTAGATAGTTTAATTAGCCTACCAAGTGATATGGAATTAAAAATAATTTTATCTAGTATAAATTATCAAGAAAATCTTGATTTAAAACTAGGAATTAATCCGGTTTATCAAAAAGAGATAACTATTAAAATAAATCCTTTTTTTCAAAATCATTTTGCTATTTTTGGTTCAACTGGATCTGGTAAATCATGTGGAGTTGCTAGAATTATTCAAAATTTATATAGTAAAAGAAGTAGTGTTGCTTATAATTCTAATTTATTTATCTTTGATACTTATGGAGAATATACTAAAGTTTTTGCTAATATTAGTAATTTAAATCCTTATTTAAGTTATAAAAATTATACAACTGATACTAATTTAGATAATATTTTAAAAATACCACCTTGGTTATTAGGAGTTGATGACTTAGCTATTTTATTAAATGCTACTACTTCTACTCAATTATTAATAATTGAAAAAGCTTTAAAATATGTAAATATTTTTGCCAGAGAAGAAACAAGTGTTTTAAAAATTAAAAATGATATAATTGCTAGAAGTATAATTGATATTTTATTAAGTGGTAAACCTCCGGTTCAAATAAGAGATCAAGTGTTTTCTATTTTGTCTTTCTTTAAAACAAGTGAATTAAATTTAGAAACTGTTATTAAATCACCTGGTTATGATAGAGCTTTAAAAAATTGTTTATTAATTGATTCTGATGGTAAATTAAGAGAAATGTCTTTGTTGATTGATTTCTTTAGTAATTATTTAACTGATAATGTAGAACTTAAAATGCCTAATGGTAGTTTTAAATATAGTTTAAATGACTTAGAAGATGCCTTAGATTTTGCTTTAATTGATGAAGGAATATTTAAAAGTGAAAGAGTATATGATGAATTAAATATTATTAAAGTAAGATTACATTCTTTAGTAAATAGTAGTAATAAAGTTTTCTTTGAATATGATAATTATTTAACAAGAGATGAATATATAATTAGTTTAATTAAAACTAGTAGTAATAACAAAGCTCAGATTATTCATTTTAATATTAGTTATATAGATGATAGATTAGCTAAGACTATAGTTAAAATACTTTCTAAGATGTTATTTGATTATTTAAAAGAAAGAGTTAATCGTGCTAGTGTTGCTTTTCATATAATATTAGAAGAAGCTCATCGATATGTTCAGAATGACAATGATATTAATTTACTTGGTTATAATATTTTTGATCGAATTACTAAGGAAGGTAGAAAATATGGAATATTGCTTGGTTTAATTTCTCAAAGACCAGAAGAATTATCAGAAACTGCTGTTAGTCAATGCAATAATTTCTTAATTTTTAAAATGAATCATCCAAAAGACTTGGAATATATTAAAAAATTAGTTCCTAATATAACTGATGAAGAAATTACTACTTTAAGAAGTTTAAAACCTGGTAATTGTATAGGATTTGGATCTGCTTTTAAATTTCCAAGTATTATAAAAATGGAATTGCCAAACCCTACTCCTAATTCTAATAATGTTGATATTTCAAAAACTTGGTTTATAAATGCTAACAATGATAATTAAAGTTAAAAAAATATTAGAGTATTAAATTCTAATATTTTTTTATTCATCATCTTCACTATAATAATCATCATCTTCTAACTCTTCTTCTTCAAAGTTAAAAGGATCGTACTCTCCTTTTTTAACTAATTCTCTCTCATTCTTATCAAGATAATCATATTTAACTTGTTTTTTCTTATCATTTTCAAGAGACGATAAAATTAAACTTAATATAATACACATAATACCCATTCCTTATAATTTAATTATTTTTAAATTTAACTATTACTCCATCTAGTAAATTAGCTAATTCTTCTTCTTTAATTAAAGTTTCATCATAGGTGATAAAAAGGTTAGCATCTTTCATCCAATCATAATCAGTTTTTAATTCTATAACTCCAGCATTTAAAAGTAATTTTTCTATTTCCTCTTTCAAACAATATTCACAGCAAATATTATCTACATGAATAATTGTTTCTTTAGTTGGAAGTTGTTTTCTTTTAGAAAATCCTAAAAGCAAAGGAAGATTAAAGGATTTAAGATAGGTTTTTGTTTCATAGAAAAGCATTCTTAAAGAAATAAGTTCCTTATCATATATAACTTCAAGTTCTTCTTTTTTAGGATTAATCTTAGCAGTTTTTACTCCTTTTAAACCTACTAAATACTTTTCTAAGTCGTAGGTAAAAAAATCTGAATAATCAAATTTAAATAATATTTTATCTGGCATCTATATCACCTCTTTTTAAAAAAGTTCTTTCTTGACATAAACTATACAGTTATTTTCCTAATTTGTCAATTAAAATTTTAATTAGAATTATATATTCATTAATAGTAATAGTATTAAGAAATGAACTATCATTATTAAAGGTATTCCTTTAGTAAAATAATTAACATTAGTTTTATGGTTAAATATATACATAGAACTAATGGCTCCTATCTCTCCACCTAATAAGCAAAGACTTAATAAAGAAGTTATTTTAAAACGCCATTTATTTTTAATAGCTCTTTGTTTATCTAAATAAAATATTAAGAAAGTAATAAGATTAATTAATATTAAGTATATTAGAAAAAATTTATTATTTAATAATTCAGGGTTAAAGTTAATAGTTTTCTTGTTTAGTAAAATAAGTAATATTATTTGAATAATAAATGTTGCTATGATAAGTATTTTATTCATCATATTTTCTTTGGTAAATCTTCTATCAAATAAAATTAAATTAACTAGTTCTCCTGTCTCTCCACCTAAGATAGTTATAATGGTAATTAAGAAATCTATCTTGGTAAAATAGATAAAAAAACTAATAATGTTTATAATTATTAAATAGGTTTTCATGAAATTCCTTTACTTATAATTTATTATATTTATCACTTTTACCTTTAAATTTAGTAATTGGATACTTTTTCTTTGATATTTCTAACTTTTCTAAAATAATTTGTTTAGGATCAACACCAATTTGATGACATAATAAAATACAATAATTCATAACATCAGCTATTTCGTATTTTAATTCTTCTTCATTATAATTATTATTCCATTGAAAACATTCTAATAATTCTCCAGCTTCAATAGAAATTGATTTAGCTAAATTTTCCGGAGTATTAAATTGTAACCAATCTCTTTCTTTAGAAAACTCAACTATTTTTTCTTCTAATTCTTTCATTTTTCCTCCAATTTTTTAATTAAAATGCATTTATACTTAACAAAATATCTTCTAAGTAATAATTATCATATTTTAAATTATTAGCCCAAGTAGTAATTTCTTGTTTTAAAGTATTATCACCTTTTCTTTTAACTACTCTTAAAAACATTCCAAGTTTTGATAATAATTCTACTGCTTCTTCATTATAGTTTAATTTTTTACTATCATTATAGGCTTCTATAATAGCTTTTAATATTTTATAAGCTTCACTAAATTCTTTGCTACTAATATATTGATTAACACGGTTTAAATAATCATCTAGGATATTTTTATAATTAGTTGATAAAATAAGAGCATTATATAAATTATTATAATAAAAATTATATTCTTGAATAGGAAAATACTTTCTAAAATAATCATGAAAAGATATACTATTTATTAAATCTTTATCATTTGAAGTTAGTAAGTATTCCTTGATTTCTTCAGCTGGAACTGATTTAATAATATTTAAAATACTTTCACTTTTTTCAGTTATTTCAGGCTTTAAATTTGCTATTTCATAATCTCCATAATTAATAGCTATTAAAGTTGCATATTCATGTTTACAATTATCTTCATATGGACAATCACATTCATATTCAACATATTCATCAAGTGGATCAACGTTAATATGAACTGTATATATTTTATCAGCAGTTCCTTTTACTTTAGCAATAAAACCATCATTTACTTTAAAACATTGTAGAACATTACCATCTACATAATATTTATTACCTCTTGTCATTATTTCATTTGAAAAATCAAAATTACAATTTTCTAATATTTTATTATAATCATATTCTTTCTCTTCATCTTCATATAAACTTGTATCAATTGCCATAATTTACCTTCCTTTGATATTATTTTAACATGAAATACCAATTGCGACAACATATTATAAA
>CAKPFH010000034.1 GCA_934153655.1 uncultured Bacilli bacterium | reverse complement strand
GATATTGTTTTAGCTCTTGGAAAAGGTAATGAAAAATGTCAAAAACTAGCAACTGGTCCAATTTATTATAATGATATTGAAGAATGTAAAAAATGGCTTAAAGAAAGAATAGAAAGAGATAACTTAAAATAGTTATTTTTTTTCTTGTAAAAATATGTTAAATATAATAATTTAACTATATTTTTTTTTCATCTTGTGATAAACTTATTCTGGGTGTTTATATGGAAAATATATATAGTATGACTATATCAAAATTGAATGATTATTTTTTAAGTATAAATGAAAAGAAATATCGAACAGAACAATTATATGATTGGTTATATGTTAAAAGAATAAATGATTTTTCAAGTATTACAAATATGAAAAAGGAAATAATTGAAAAATTAAAACAAGATTTTTATTTTGATAAAATGGAAATAATAGAAAAACAAAGTGATGTTGATGTTAAAAAATATTTACTTAAATTAAGTGATAATAATACAATTGAAGCAGTTTTAATGAAACATGATTATGGTAATAGTTTATGTATATCAAGTGAAGTTGGTTGTAATATGGCTTGTTCTTTTTGCGAAAGTGGTCGAATTAAGAAAATTCGTAATGTTACAAGTGGTGAGATGGTTTTAGAAATTTTAAAAATAGAAAGTGATACAAATACAAGAATTAGTCATGTTGTAATTATGGGAATAGGAGAACCTTTTGATAATTATGATAACTTTTGTGATTTTATAAGTATTGTTAATAATCCTAAAGGAATAAACTTAGGAAGTAGACATATTACAGTTTCAACTTGTGGAATTGTTCCTAAGATATATGAATTTGCTGATTTCCCTTATCAAGTAAATCTTGCAATTAGTCTGCATGCTCCAAATGATGAATTAAGAAGTAAATTAATGCCAATTAATAAGGTTTATTCTTTAGATAAATTAATGCCAGCTGTTAAATATTACATAGAAAAAACTAATCGAAGAGTAACTTTTGAATATATTATGTTAAAAGATGTAAATGATAAAATTAGTCATGCTAAAGAATTAAGTAATTTATTAAAAGGAATTAATTGCTATGTTAATTTAATTCCTTATAATGAAACTAATCATTTAGAATATAAAAGAAGTGATAAAACAAGTATTTTAGCTTTTTATGATACTTTAAAAAAGAATAATATAAATGTAACAATAAGACGAGAATTTGGTGGTAATATTAAAGCTGCTTGTGGACAATTAAAGTCAATTAAGGAGAATTTAGCATGAGAAGTTTTTATTTAACAGATGTTGGAAAAGTAAGAAATCATAATGAAGACAGTGTCATAATTTTAAAAAATCATAATAATGAATATCTTTTAGCTGTTGCTGATGGAATGGGTGGACATAGAGCAGGTGAGGTTGCCTCATCAATTGCTATTACTTATCTTGCTCATCATTTTCAAGAAAGTTTTTATAATTTAACTAAAGATGAAGCTATAATTTGGATAAATGATAGTATAGATTCTATTAATACAGCTATTTTTAATCACGAAAAAGATCATCCGGAGAGTATTGGAATGGGAACAACTCTAGTTATGGCTTTATATACCAAAGATTATTTATTATTTGGTAATATTGGAGATTCTAGTGGTTTTATTATTAAAAATAAAAAAATTCATAAAGTAACAGTTGATCATTCTTTAGTTAATTTATTAGTTGAAGCAGGAGAATTAACGGAAGAACAAGCTAAAACCCATCCGAGAAAAAATGTTTTAATGAAAGCTCTTGGAGCAAGTCAAAATGTTGAAGCTGATATTTTTGAATGTAGTGTTGATATAGATGGTATACTTTTAGCAAGTGATGGCTTGACTAATATGTTAGAAATTAGTAAAATAGAAGATGTAATAAATAGTAAAGAAGAAATCGAAGAAAAAATAGTAAACTTAATTCAAAAAGCAAATAATAATGGTGGCTTAGATAATATATCAGTTGCCTATTTAGAAAAAGATAAAGAGGTGAAATAGTGATTACGAAAGGTCAAAAAATTAATGATAGATATGAAATCATTAAGAGTATTGGTGAAGGTGGTATGGCTAATGTTTATTTAGCCAAAGATATTATTTTAGATAGAAATGTTGCTATTAAGGTTTTAAGAGGTGATTTAGCTGGAGACGAGAAATTTGTTCGTCGTTTTCAAAGAGAAGCTCTATCAGCTTCAAGTTTATCTCATCCCAATATAGTTGAAATGTATGATGTAGGGGAAGATAATGGTACTTATTATATTGTTATGGAATACGTATCAGGTATGACTTTAAAACAATTAATTAAGAAAAAAGGTAAATTATCTTTATCAGAAGCTATTGATATAATGCTTCAAATTACTGATGGTATTAAAGCAGCTCATGACTCTTATATAATTCATAGAGATTTAAAACCTCAAAATATTTTAATCCAAGATAATGGAGAAATAAAAATAACTGACTTTGGTATAGCTATGGCTTTAAATAGTACGCAGTTAACTCAAACTAATTCCGTTATGGGAAGTGTACATTACTTACCACCAGAACAAGCAAGTGGTAAAGGAGCAACAATCAAAAGTGATATTTATTCAATGGGAATACTTTTCTATGAACTATTAACAGGTAAACTTCCTTTTAAAGGTGATAATGCTGTTGAAATAGCCTTAAAACATATGAAAAATGATATTCCAAGTGTCAGAAGTGAAAATCCTAATATTCCGCAAAGTGTTGAAAATATCATTTTAAAAGCAACGGCCAAAAATCCTAAAAATAGATATGAAACCGCTAGTAAAATGCATGATGATTTATTAACTTGTTTAAATGAAGATAGATTAAATGAAAAAAAATATGAGTTTCCTTATCCAGAACATGAAAACGCCGAAGAAGTTAAACCTCCTGTTATTTTAGAAGGTAATAACTTAGAAACTAAAAAAGAGGCTATTGAAGAAAATATAATTGAAGATGAAAAAACCAAAAATACTTGGATTTGGATTTTATCATCAATATTCATCTTTATCGTTTTAGTTATGATAGGAATATTTATTATTTATCCAAGACTATCAGAAGTACCAGACATAGTAATTCCAAATGTATCAGGAATGACTATTCAAAAAGCTGAAACAACCCTAAAAGATAAAGGCTTTGAAGTAGCTCTTCAAGTAGAACAAGTAAGTGATGAAAAAATTGCCTCTGGTTTGATTGTTAAAACTTCACCTGCTATAGGAAGAAAAGTTAAAAAAGGAACAACTATTACTCTTTATGAATCTCTTGGAAACACAATTTATGAAATGGAAGATTTTACTGGTAAAAATTATATTGAAATTCAAACTATTTTAAGAACTAAATATAATCTAAACGTAACCGTTGAAAAAATTGATGTTGAAGATAAAGAAGATTTAGATAAACAAGCAATCATTAAACAAGAACCAACACCAGGTACTAAAATGGCTAAAGGTGGTAAAGTTGTTTTATATGTTCCAAATATAGTTGATACTTATCCAAACTTTGTTGAAGAAGCTTGGACATTAGAAGAAATTCAAAATTTCTGTGATGAATATGGTATAAATGTTACCTTTGTCCCTAAAGAAACCGAAGAATTTACCGAAAATACCATCATCAAACAAGATAGACAACCAGGAGATCCAATTATAAAAGGAGCAAATTTAAAAATTACCTATGCAACTAAATATCAAGAAGAAAAACCAGATGATACCAAAGATAATAAAGAGAATAAAGATAACAAGGAGTAAATATGCAAGGAACGGTAGTAAAAGTAATTAGTAGTAACTTTTATGTTGAAGTAAATAAAAATATTTATATCTGTACACAAAGGGGAGTTTTAAAGAAAAATAAAACTCTTCCTTTAGTTGGAGATAAAGTTATAATTGATATAAATAAAAAAGTAATAGAAAAAATTCTTCCTAGAATAAATGAAATAATAAGACCACCTGTTGCTAATATTACTAAAGGAATAATTGTTACTAGTTTAAAAAATCCCGATTTTAGTACAAATTTATTAGATAAACTTTTAGTAGAACTTGAAATTAATAAAATAAAACCAGTTATTTGTTTAACTAAAATAGATTTATTAGAAATGACAGAAGATTTAATAAATACCATTAATTATTATAAAAAAATCGGTTATATAGTTTTAAATAACACTGATACTGATTTAATAAAACAAGAATTAAAAGGAGAAACAACAGTTTTTATTGGTCAAACAGGAGCAGGTAAATCAACTCTTTTAAATAAGTTATTTCCTAGTTTAAATTTAAAAACTGGGGAAGTATCATTAGCTCTTGGAAGAGGAAGACATACAACTAGAGTAGTTGAAATAATTGAAATAGATGATATGAAAGTTTTGGACACGCCAGGATTTTCTAGTTTATCATTTTTATCTTATAACTTAGAAAGTGTTAAAAATGCCTTTATTGAGTTTAAAAACTTTCCTTGTGTTTATAAAGATTGTAATCATGATAAAGAACCTGAGTGTAATTTAAAAAAAGCTGTAGAAGAAAACTTAGTTTTAAAAAGTAGATATGATAATTATTTAAATTTTAAAAAAGAATTTGAAAGGAAGTAAAATATGAAAATATCAGCCTCATTTTTAGGATGTAAAAAAATTGGTAAAACTTTAAGTGATTTAAATCTGACTGATGTCGATTATATTCATGTTGATGTTATGGATGGAAAGTATGTTAAAGGTAAAACTATGCCTTTTTCAGAACTTTCTACCATTGGTAATTATACAAGAAAAAGATTAGATGTTCATTTTATGGTTTCTAAACCTTTAAAATTAATTGATTTATATGCCACTTTAAATGTTTTTTGTCTAACTTTTCATCTAGATATATTAGATGATTTAGATTTAATTATTAATAGATGTAGAGACTATGGAATAAAAGTAGGAATTGCTGTTAATCCAAGTCAAGATATTTCTTTAGTTTACAATTACTTAGATAAAATAGATTTAGTCTTAGTAATGGGAGTAAATCCTGGTTTACCTGGACAAAAATTTATAGAAGACACACTTACTAAAATAAATACTTTAAGAAAAGAAATAGAAAAAAGAAAACTAAATACTTTAATAAGTGTAGATGGGGGAGTAAATCTAGAAAATGTTAAATATTTACAAAACTGTGATATTCTAGTATCAGGTTCAACAATTACAAATTCTAATGATTATCAGGAAATAATTACCAAATTAAGAAATTAATATTTGCCAAAATAAAAAAAATCTTGTATAATATGCAAGTAAGGAAGTGATTACATGACTTTATTCGAAAGTTTAAAAATGTTTCCTAAAATAGATATTCATATAGATTACTTTGGATCTATTTTAAAAACAACAATCGAAAAATTATCAAATGATTTTTTAAGTGAAGAAATTGAAGATACAATAGATTTTAATAGCTTAAAAGATTATAGTGATTACAAAAGTATTGTAAGTAAAGTCTTAGTTAATTTAAAAAACATTGAAATAGCAACTACTGATCTTATAGAAAAACTAAAAAAAGATAATGTAATGTATGGAGAAATATTTATAAACCTTGATTTATTTAGTAAAAAACTAAAGAAAAAAGATATTATTTTATCTATTTTAAAAGTTATTAAAAATAGTAATTTAAATCTTAATTTAGTTCTTGAAATAGAATCTAGAATTACTAAAGAAGAAATGTTTGATGATTTAAATATCTTATATGAATTCTATAATAAAGGTATAAATGGAGTATATTTTAAAAAGAATAAACAAGAAACATTTGATATGTATCAAGCTTTATTTGATAAATTTATTAAAGATGAAATAGATTATATTGTTTTATTAGATTCTAAATTAACTAATCAAAATAAAGAAATATATTATAATGCTAAAAGAATTATTTATAATTTATTTGAAGAACCAACTGATAATTTCTTTAATATAATAAAGAACAATGAAATAGTTTTAGAATTTCCTATAACTTATCAAGGAACATATCATATATATGATGAACTTAAAAATCATTTTGTTTATAATTTATTTAAAGAAAATGTAATAGTTAGTTTTACAACGATTGATATGACAATTCTAGATACAGATTTATTAAATGAATATTGTATACTTTTCAATGTATTTCCTTTTAATTTACATGATTTAGTAAATATTAATTTAAATATTTTAAATAAACTTAATGTAAGTTTAGAAATAAAAAATAATTTAATAAGTGATTTTAAAGAAAAAGCTAATGAAATATTAGCTTAGATTTAAAATATATGGAGGTAAAATGAATAATAATTTAAGACTAATTGTCATGGAAAACATCAAAGACTTAGGTAGTAAGGTTGATTTGCATTTACAAAAAATGCTAGGAGTTGAGGAAAGTTTAATTATTCCAATTGATGAAGTAAGATTCAATAATGGAGAAGGGAAAATTGTTTTAAAAGAAAGTATTAGAACAAGAGATGTATTTATTTTAACAGATCCTATGAATCATTCAATTACTTATAAAATGTATAATTACTATAATCAT
Organism: uncultured Bacilli bacterium; assembly: GCA_934153655.1. GTDB lineage: Bacteria > Bacillota_I > Bacilli_A > RF39 > UBA660 > RUG591. The sequence continues at coordinate 9,348 of CAKPFH010000034.1, read as the reverse complement.
AAATCACCTGATGATCATTTTGTTGATGTTATAAGAACTCTTTGTGCTATTCGTAAACAGGCTAATTCAACATCTTTAGTAATGCCATTTTTATATGCATCACGTCAACATAAAAGAGAAGGTAGAGAGTCTCTTGATTGTGCTATTTCACTTCAAGAATATATTCATCAAGGAGTAAAAAATATTATTACTTTTGATGTACATGATTCCAATGTTCAAAATGCAATACCATCATCATCATTTGATAACTTCTACCCAACAAATATTTTACTTGAAAAATTTGTTACAACCGAAGATGTTGAAAATGAAAACTTACTAGCAGTTTCACCTGATAATGGTGCTTTAAAAAGAACGAGATTTTATGCTAATATGTTAGGATGTGAACTAGGTGGTCATTTTGAAAAACATCGTGATTTATATAAAGTAGTAGATGGAAAAAATCCAATTCTAGAACATGAATATATTGGTAAACCAGTAGAAGGAAAAGATATTATTATTGTTGATGATATGATAGCAAGTGGGGAATCTATGTTAGATGTTGCAAGAGAACTTAAAAAAAGAGGAGCAGGAAGAATTTACATGTTCTCAAGCTATGCTATGTTTACAAAAGGTGTATCAGTATTTGAAAAAGCCTATGAAGAAGGATTATTTACCAAAGTATTCGTAACAAATTTATCTTATATAGATGAAGAAGCTTTAGATAAACCATGGTTAGAAATAGCTGATTGTTCAGAGTACCTTGCCAAGATTATTTATACTTTCCATATAGGAGGATCAGTATCACCTATTTTAAATGCTAGAAGTAAAGTTCTAGAAGAATTTGCTAAAAACTAAAAAAGTACTTGCAAAAGAAATAAATATTTGTTAATATTAAAGTATAAAAAATAAGAGGAGTTGATTAAATGAGATCTATTACTAATTACTTTACAACCAACCAATTTCTAACTTTACAAAACTTTACATGGGGGGGGGGTAGAAATACCCTATAACTCCTTATATATAAAGGAAATCAATCAAATAAATGATACTTAATAACATGATTAAGTTTACAGTTTATCTGTAATTTTTAATCATGTTTTTTTATAACCTGAATAATATATTTTTTATTTTTACCAAAACTATTTATTATTAATAAAATATATGCTAAAATAAAAATATATTAGAATACAGGGGCATGTAAGAGGAGTTTGAAATGAAAAATAAAAAAATAATAATTTTAACTTTAATAACGGGAATATTAATTACAACTATAGGAATAACTTATTCTATTTTTACAACAAGTAAAACTAGTAAAAATTCAAGTTTGGTAGTAGGCGACATTTATATGCATTACAATGAAACAAATGAACTTAAAATAGAAAATGCCATGCCAAGTGATACTTTTGATGAAACGAAATACTTTGAGTTCACGATAGATGGAAAGAATACTTATACTGAAAAAGATATATGGTACGAAATAGTTTTAACCAAAGGAAATGATCAAACAGGAAAAACCAGAATAAAAGATAATTTATTAAAGTTTAGATTAACAACTATCAGTAATGGGGTAGAAACTGAATTATTAAATAACAAAAGTTATGATGATTTAACAAGTAAAAGAATATATGTTGATACAATTAATAAAAATACAACAAGTTTAGTAACAAGAACTTATAGACTTTATATGTGGGTATCAAGTGATACTAAAATAGGTAATGCTAATCAAGATTATACTATGGAAGAGTGGAACAATGTTTATGGTTCTATTAAAGTAAAAGTAACAGGAGATTTTAATAAAAAACGAGTAGAAAACTCGGCAGACTTTAAAACAATGTTATTAACTGAAAAAACAAATACTATTATTGAAGAAGATAATACAGTTTATATATCAGGATCAAAAACAGATGTAGATTATAATTATGTTTGGTATTCAGGTAAACTTTGGAGAATAACAGCCATAAACAAAGATGGAACAATGAAAATGATAACTGATGATGCAATTACAACCATTTCTTACGGAAGTGATGTAAATTTTTATGATATATCTAAAAAAGATGATACAACATATACAGGTTCCTACATGTATCAATGGTTAAACGAAGACTTTTTAGATACTTTATATAATTATCAAAATATAATAGTTGAAGATAGTACTTGGAATATAACAACAAGTAGTGGTATAAGTACCAAATTACCTCAAACAACTTTAATAAATAATTCAACGATTGGTAAAAATACACCAGTAGGACTACTAAACAGTTATGAATATTATTTAAGTTATAAAAATACAAACAATTCATCTGGTTATTTAAATAATGGTTATTATTGGAGGTTATTAAATCCATATAGCTCTTCTTTTGTTTTGGACGTTGACAGCAGCGGTATCGGCGTCAGCAGCTATCCGTCTACTAGCGATGCTGCTCGCCCGTCAATTAATCTAAAATCAAATATCCAACTTTCAGGTGGATCAGGCACCAAAGATGATCCATATACAATATCAGGAGATAAGGAACAACCAACTATAAATACTACTTTATTAAACACCAGAACAATAGGCGAGTATGTAATATTTGATGAAGATGGAGATAGTTCAACTAAAGAAATTTATAGAATAGTAGATTTTGAAGATGGAAAGACTAAATTAAATAAAAATGATTATATAAAGAGTGGAACTACAACTTTAACTAAAGAATTTAGTGCAAATACAACCTACGGAAGCGGAGATAGTGACAATTACTGGGATTATTATTTGAACAATACTTGGTATAATAATTTAGCACAAAAAAATATGTTAGACAAAGGAACATATTATATAAAACAAGTGTCTTATGGTACAAGTTACAAAAATTCTTTATGTAATACAAATAATACCACTGAAACAACAAAAAATTGCATGAAAACAACAAATGTTTGGAATACTGGTTATGTAGGACTTCCTAGATACGGAGAAATGTTTGCCAGTCAGCAGGGAAGTGGATATAATAGTTCAAGTGATATATGGTTAATAACACCATATAGCTCTTCTGATGTTTGGAACGTTAGCGACATCGGTTACGCTTACTACAGCAATCCGTCTTCTAGCCGTGCTGCTCGCCCATCTATTAATCTAAAATCAAATGTAGTAATAACTGGTGGAGATGGAACTAAAACTAATCCATTTACAATAGCCTTAAAGGATTAATTAAATAAAAATGGTTTTTCAATATTTTGTTGAGAAACTATTTTATTATATATGATGTTTTGTTAGTTGAAATTTTTAACTTAAATATTTAGTAATATTTTTTCTTTTAATTACATCAATTATTTGTTATAATCTTATTAGAAATGTTGGTGGTTTTATGGAAATATTGTCTCCTTGTGGATCTATGGATGCCTTTTATGCTGCAATTGAAGGTGGTTGTGATGCTGTTTATTTGGCTGGTAAAATGTTTGGAGCTAGAAGTTTTGCTAATAATTTTACAAATGAAGAATTAGTTTATGTTATTAATTATGCTCATTTATACGGGGTTAAAGTGTATGTTACTTGTAATATATTAGTTCTTGAAAGAGAGGTTTCTAAATTTCTTGAGTTTATTTCTTTTTTACATCAAAGTAATGTTGATGCTGTTATTATGCAAGATTTGGGTATGATTGATTTAGTTCATAAAAAGTTTCCTAATTTAGAAATTCATGCTTCAACGCAGATGCATATTCATAATTTAGAAGGTGCTTTAATGGCTAAAAAACTTGGAATAAAAAGAATAGTTTTAGCTCGTGAAACTCCTCTTGAAGAAATAATTAAAATTAAAAAATATTCAGGCTTGGAAGTAGAAGTGTTTGTTCATGGAGCCTTATGTGTTTCTTATTCAGGTAATTGTTTATTTGCAAGAAGTATAGGTCCAAGAAGTGGTAATCGAGGTACTTGTACAGGTTGTTGTAGATTACCTTATAAAGTATTAGATGAAAAATTTTCTATTTTAAATAAAGGGGATTATCCTTTAAGTATGAAAGATTTAGAAACTATTTATAATTTAGATAAATTAATTACTGCTGGAATTGATAGTTTTAAAATCGAGGGAAGAATGAAAAGTCCAAGTTATGTTTATCTAGCAACTAAATTATATAAAGATACTTTAACTAATTATTTAAAAACTAAAACTTTAAAAGTAAATTCAGAAACTTTACATGATCTTAAAACTTGTTTTACTAGAAATACAACCAATGGTTTTATCTTAAATGAAACTAATAATATAGATGATATGTCATCTAATCACTTAGGAGTATTAATAGGAAAAGTTATATCTTGTAAAAATAACTATGTAAGTATTAAATTACTTGATAAAGTATCTATTCATGATGGTTTAAGAATTAAAGATGAAGATGAATATGGTCTTACTTTGAATGAATTTAGAGTTAACAATAAACAAGTTTATACGGCTTTTAAAAATGATATTATTACGTTTAAAGTAAATAAAAAAATAAATCTTGATAGTTTAGTTTATAAAACTTTAAGTTATGAAATTGATAACAACATATTAAAAATAATAAAAGAAAGAATAAGAAAAATACCTATTAAAATGACATGTAATATAATTTTAAATAAAGAAACTGAACTTATTATAAGTGATAATTATAATACTATTAAAGTATATGGAGAAAAATCAAGTCTTGCTACTAAAAAAGAATTAACTATATCTGATATCTCAGATAAATTAAAGAAAATAAATGATACTATTTATAAAATAGATAATATAGAAGTTAATTTAGATAAATCTTTATTTTTACCTATTAGTAGTCTTAATAATTTAAGAAGAGAAGGTATTGATAAATTAAATGAAGTAAGACTTCTTAAATATAAAAAAGAATATATAGAAGGTACTTATAAAATTAATTTACTTGATTATAAGAAAGAAAAAGAATTTTCTTATTTAAAAGATGATAATTATTCTTATTTAGATAAAACTATTAAAAAACTACCAAGAGTAGTATTAGATTATAATAAATATTCTGATGATTTATATTTAATAGGTGAATTAGGTGCTATAAATAAATTTAAAAGTTTTATAACGGATTATTCCTTTAATGTTTTTAATTCTTATACAGTAGCTCTTCTTAATTCACTTGGTGCTCTTAGAATTACTTTATCACTTGAATTATCTAAAAAAGATATAGAAGATTTAGTAATAGCTTATAAAAATAGATATTTAAAAAATCCTAATTTAGAAGTAGTTTATAAATCTAGATGGTGTTTGATGGTATTAAAAACTAATTTTAATAAAATATATCCAGGTTCTAAATATTTAGTTGATCGTTTTAATAACAAATATTTAATTGTTAATAAAGATAATTTAACTTATATATATGATTATAAAATAACTACTATAGATAATTATCAAGAATTATTTGATTTAGGTGTTAATTATTTAAGAGAGGAGTTATAAAATGCTTGGTAAAATATTAGATGTTTATTTACCTAATGAATATAAAGATAATAAATTATTAGATATTATGGATAGAACCAAGATTGGTTTTAAAATTAAAACTAAAGATGAAGTTTTAGAAATTATTTTAGATAATAATGATAATAATTCTAAAATTATGAAAGATGATTTTGTTATAATTAGAAAACAAATTATATCTAATAAAGAATTTATTGATTTAATTCTTGTTAATTAAAAGGAGAAAAAATGTTTTTAGAAAAGTATGTAAATGGGGTTTATTTAGATTTAATTTATAGTAATTATGATAATAATTATTTAAATATGTTAGATGAAAATAATTTTAAAGAAGTTTATAAGTTATTAAAAGAAAATAATATTTATTATTTAGATGATATAATTGTTAATTATTTAGAATTATTTGAAATAGAACCTAGGTATTTATCTCTTGCTTTAAATGATTTAAAAAATATTATAGGTAATTATTATATAGAAATAATAGGTAATAATATGACTTTACTTGATAAAGTAATTAAACTTGCAATTAGTTATAGTGATAGTTATTAGGTGGTGTTAAAAATGGATAAAGAATATCAAACGATTGGTTTATATCCTCATAATATAAGTAGTTATGAAAAAATAAAAGAAGCTTATGAAAAGGAAAGTGTTGTTGGAATTGTTCATGCAACAGGAACTGGTAAAAGTTATAATGCTTTAGAACTTGCTTATGAAAATCAGGATAAAAAAATTATTTATGTTGTTCCAGCAAATGGAATAATTGAACATATTATGAAAATAATAAATGATAATCCAAATTTAGATTTAAAAAGAGATTTTTCTAATGTAGAATTTAGAACTTATCAAAGTTTTGTAGCTTTAACAAGAGATGAAATAAAAAATATTAATTGTGATTTTTTAATTCTTGATGAATTTCATCATATAGGAGCACCTGTTTGGGGAGCAAGGATTGAAGAATTGATAAAAACGCATCCTAATTTAAAAATATTTGGAATGACAGCTTATACAGTAAGAGACAGAAAAACTTCTTATGAAAGAGATATGGCAAGTCCTGATACAAATGAATTGTTTTCAAGAAAAATTGTTAGTAGGTATGATCTATGTGATGCTATGTTAGATGGAGTTTTACCAAAACCAATTTATAAAAGTGCTTATATTAATTTACTTGCATTAGAAGAAAAATTAGAAGAAAAAGTAGGAAGGCTTAATCCTAATATTTTAGAATACAAAGAATATGTAGAAATACTTAATATGATTAAAAGAAAAATTCATGAAGCTCCTGATCTTCTTGAAATTTTAAAGAAAAATCTAAAACCAAATGGCAAGTATATTTATTTTTGTCCTCCTTATTCAGAAGAAGGAACAAATGATATTGAAACTATTAAAAAACAAATGTTTGAATATTTAAAACAATTTATTAAAGAAAGTGATATTGTTTTTTATACATCTACAAGTGAAATGAAAGAACTTGGTAAAAATAATCGTGAGGCTTTTTATCAAGATTGTAATTTAGAAGGGGAAGACGTTTCTAATAAATTTCGAATAATGTTTGCAATTAATCAATATAACGAAGGAATACATGCTCCAAATATAGATGGAGTTATTATGGGAAGAGGAACAACCTCGGATATTGTTTACTTTGAACAATTAGGAAGAGCCTTAGCTGTAAGGGGAAATACTAAAGAAAAATTTGATGAATTAGAAAAAATCACAAGAGAAGAATTGATTTCAAGGTGTAAATCTAGAGATATTTTAGTTAGTGATACTTTAAGTAAAGAAGAATTGATAGAAAAACTAATTGCTCCTGTTGTTATTGATTTAACTAACAACTATGAATTTATTAAAGAATTAGAAAATAATTTAAAAGATAGAATTAGAACCAGACAAGAACTTGGTTTAGAAAGTCAAAGTAATTTAAGAATAACAAATGCTTCATTTGATATAGAAATAATGAACCAAGACTTATTTAAAACTTTAACAGATTTACAAGCTAGATTAGTAAAAACTTGGGAAGATATTTTTGAACTTGCTAAAAGTTACTATGAACAGTATGGTAATTTATTAGTACCTCAAAGTTTTAAAACAATAAATGGTTATGAAGTAAATGATGATGGTATTAATTTAGGTAATTGGATAATTGATCAAAGAAAAAGATATAATACTTTAACTGATGAGAAAAAAACTAAACTTAATAGTATCGGTTTTGTTATTAATACTTTAGATGATGCTTGGAATAGATATTATAATCTGGCTAAAAAATATTATGAACATTATGGTAACTTATTAATACCTCAAAAGTTCAAAACAATAAATGGAATAGAATATGCTGAAAATGGACTTAAATTAGGATCTTGGATAAGTGATCAAAGAAAGAAATTTGAAAAATTAAGTAAAGAAAGACGAGAAAAATTATTAAGTATTGATTTTAAACCAAATTATCCTGATGAACTATGGAATAAATATTATTTACTTGCACAAGAATATTATAAAGATCGTGGTAATTTATTAATACCAATTAGTTTTAAAACGATAAACGGTAAAAACTTTGATAAAAATGGTATTAATTTAGGAGTTTGGCTTCATTCTCAAAGAACTAATTTTACTAAAATGAGTAGGGAAAGACAAGATAAACTTTTAAATATAGGTTTGCAAATTAATTTATTTGAAGACGTTTGGAACGAAAAATATAATCTTGCTAAAAGTTATTATGAACATCATGGTAATTTATCAATTCCTCAAAGTTTTAAAACCATAAATGGGTATGAACCAAATGAAGAAGGAATTGCTCTTGGAAAATGGTTAAGTCAACAAAGAATAAATTTTGCTAAATTAAGTCAAGAAAGAAAACAAAAATTATTAGCAATAGGTTTTAAAACTAATTTATATGAAGATAATTGGAACGAAAAATTTAATCTTGCTAAAAATTACTATGAACATTATCATAATTTATTAATACCTCAAAGTTTTAAAACCATAAATGGAATAGATTTTGATGAAAATGGCATTAAATTAGGAGTATGGCTATCTCTTCAAAGATTAAAATTTTCTAAATTAAGTATAGAAAGACAACAAAAGTTATTAAACATTGGTTTTATTTTGAATATTAAGAAAAACAAAGAAGAAATAACAAATATTTGTAACTTATATAAAATTGATTTAAAAAAGAATAAAACTATTCTAGATCATATTTCTATTCAAGAATTATTAGCAAAAATAGAATTTTTAAAAGAAAACAATATAGCTATTTTAGATAACCAAGGAATACTTATAAATATATTTTCAATGAGTAATCAAGATATGTTAAAAGAATATAATATTACTTTAGAAGAATTAATAAATAAATATTATATAAGTAATAAAAAAGGAGAACTTTAAAATGGATTTAAAAGAATATAAAACTTTACTTGATAATACTTATAATTTATATAAAGAATATAAAATAGATCCTTTAAATGATACTTTATATAATTCTATAAGATTAAATTTATCTAAATTAGATACCTTAGTAATAACTGGTAAAGTTCCAAGTGATTTAATTTATAAAACCAATAAAGTTATTAGTAGTATGTATCGTTTACTAGAAAGACCAAGACTTGAAATAAAAAAGGCAAATAACCACTTGAAAAAGTAAAAAAAACATGATATCATTTTATCATGATAGAGGTCACGAAGTGACTTCAAAAAAAATTGAAAGGAGTTGATTTTCTTGAATAAACTAAATAATTACTTTACAACTAATCAAACTCTAACTTTACAAAACTTTACATGGGGAGGGGTAAAAATACCCTATAATTCCTTATATATAAAGGAAATTAAGCAAATAAATGATACTTAATAACATGATTAGGTTTACAGTATATCTGTAATTTTTAATCATGTTTTTTATAGTTTACATAATACGACTTTATTAGACACAAAAATACTTTATAATAAA
>CAKPFH010000033.1 GCA_934153655.1 uncultured Bacilli bacterium | reverse complement strand
TATATATTATATAAAGTTAGATATTATATAAAATAACAATAGAAAAACCTTTAAATATTATTATTTTATATGCTATTTAATATTATTTAATTATTATTTATAAAGTTAGATTTATAATTTATTTCTCTAATTATAAATTACAATTTACAACTATATTATTTATAATTAATTAATCAGTTTTAATTTGAAATTTGTTTTATATTTATTATTATATTATTAATTAATATTCAATACGTTTCATTAAGCTTAATAAATACTCATCTATTTGCTTCTCGATTAGTTCTAGCTAATTTTCATTTAAATCCAGATGTATAAATCAAATCTCCATCTTTTATATTCTCGATTTGTTTTAGAGCACCTTGTTTTTTTTTAACTTGCTTCCCCTCTCAATAATTAAAAATTGATAGGGGACTTGTTGCATAAAATTAGCAATAATACACATAATAGATTTGGGTGAGAAAATGAAAAAAAGTCAAAAAATCAAATGCAATGTATCTAATTGTAAATACAATAATACTAAGAATTGTGAATGCAATCTAGATGAAATTAAAGTTAGTTGTGATTGTGATGCATGTGATTGTGAACATAAAGATGCAACTGTATGTGAAAGTTTTGATGCTAAAGAAAATGAATAATTTATTTATTCATTTTTAATAACCTAATATTATTACTTAAATAGTTATTAAAATTTAGAACAAAGTTAATACTATCTAAATCATTATTTTTAAAAGCATACTCTCCTACTTGCTTATTCATATTATTTATTAAAGTAAGATTACTTAACATAATATCACTTGCTTCATCTACATCATAATCTTTACTAACAATCTCTTTAATCGTAGAAACATTTTTTATTTCAGATAAATTCATTATAGGATATCCTCCTATTTTTTTTATTAATTCAGCTAGTTTTATATATATTTCATTAATACTTTTAATGTTATCTTCAAGGCTTATAATTAAACTACTACTCCCCTTCCCTTTTATATTAAAGTATAAATTATAGAAATTATTTTTTAACATAAAAACATTGGTTAAAAATTGATTTAACATATCTACATAATTGAATTTAATAAAAAAGCACCTCCATATTACATAATATGCAAATGCTTAAATATTATATTATTTTAATTTATCTAAAAAGCTTGTTCCCATCCAAGGTCTATCTTCTAATTTATAATTATCAACAATGGTTGCTCCGATATCTGAAAGAGATTCTAAAACATCTAATTGTTTTGGTTCTTTAAATATTCTTGAATAAGCTAAAACTGGAACATTTTCTCTTGTATGATTAAATCCTGGCATAGTAGGATCACATCCATGATCGGCTGTGATAATTAATAAATCATCAAGTTCTAATTTATTTAAAATAATTGGTATTTCTACATCTAGATTTTCTATTTCTTCAGCATAACCTTTAACATCACGATTATGTCCATAAATGGTATCAAAATCAGATAAGTTTAAAAAGCATAGACCAGTAAAATTTTTATCCATAATATCAATTAATTTATTAATACCTTCTTGATTATTACCTGATTTAATTATTTTAGTTATACCAAATCCATTATATAAATCGCATACTTTACCAATTGATATTACTTGTAATTCATTGTTTTTTAAAATATCTAAAACACTTTTATTAGGTGGGGTTAAAGTATAATACCTAGTATCTGTTGTTAATTTAAAGTTATCAGGTGTACCATTAAAAGGTCTTGCAACAACTCTTCCGACTTTCCATTCTTCTCTTTCACATACATTTCTTATTATTTCAGCATATTCTCTTAATTCATTAATTGGAATAATATCTTCATGAGCAGATACTTCAAGATCAGAGTCTCCTGTTGTATAAATAATTAAAGAACCTGTTTCCATATGTCTTGCTCCAAGTCTATTAATTACGTTTATAGGACTACCAATTATATTTCCAATTATACCTTTATTAGTTTTATTAGCAATTGTTTCTAACATATCTCTTGGGAAGCCATTTTCCATATAAGTCTTAAAAGAAACATTATTTTCAATACACATTAGTTCATAATGACCTGATAAAGAATCTTTTCCTTTATTTTTAGGACGAGCTATCGTATAATATGCTTCACTTTCTTTATTATTCATGTTTAAAGTATTTAAAAAACCTAGTTTCTTTAAATTAGGTATAAACAAATCATAGTTTTTAATGATATTTCCAAGCGTATTAGCTCCTTTATCACCATAACTTTCACTATCACTTGCTCCCCCTACTCCTAGGGAATCTAAAACAATTAAAAAAACACGTTTAAATTTCATTTTACTCCTCTTTTCTTGTATTATATTTTATGTAATCTTCTTTTAATTTATTATTTGCTGTATGGGTATATATCCTCGTTGTTACAACATCTGAATGTCCTAATAACTCTTGAATAGTTCTTAAATCAGCTCCATTATTTAATAGAGTTGTAGCAAAAGTATGTCTTAAACTATGAGGAGTTATTTTTGTCTTAATTCCTTTTTCTTTTAAAATATTTTGTATAATATAATTAAATCCATGTCTTGAAATACCTTTACCATGATTATTTAAAAATAATAAATCAGGATTACCATTTTTAATTTTTATTAAACTAGGTCTAACTTCTAAATAATCTTTTAAAGCTTTAATAGCATATTCATTTAATGGTACTATTCTTTGCTTATTACCTTTACCATTTATTAAAATGATATTTTCAGAGAAATCAAAATCATAAATAGTTAAATTAATAAGTTCAGATACTCTAAGTCCTGATCCATACATAAGTTCAAGCATAGCTTTATCACGATATTTATAAGTATTAACTAAGTTTATATCTAAAATACTTTGCATATCATGTTCATTAATAACAACAGGTAATTTCTTAGCTAATTTAACATTTTCAAGATTTAAAGTAATATCTTCACTTACTTTTTCAGTTCTTATTAAATATTTATGAAATTCTTTTATAACTGTTATATGCCTTGCTATAGTTCTTGAATTTAAACCGCTATCTTTTAAATATTTTAAATAAGCATTTATGTCAGTTAATTTAATATCTTGAGGATCATAAATCTTATTTTTTCTTAAGAATTTTTGATAACTATCTAAATCAAATTTATAACTTTCAATGGTATTTTTAGCTAATTTTTTTTCTAATTTAATATAACTAATATAATCATCTATATCATCTTTCATAAACATCATAAATATTATAGCACAAATATATTATTAAAACAATTTCTTTTTACTTTAAAATGTGTTAAGATATCTATGGTGATTTATATGGATAAACCTTTAGCTATAAAACTTAGACCTAATAGTTTAAATGATGTTTTAGGTCAAAAGCATTTAATAGGAGAAAATAAAATATTAAGTAATTTAGTTAAGAATAAAAAATTGTTTTCGATGATTTTATATGGTAAACCTGGTATTGGTAAAACAAGTATAGCTTTATCTATTGTAAATGATTTAAATGTTCGTTATCGCTTATTAAATGCTACTATAAATGATAAACATGATTTTCAAGTGGTATTTGAAGAAGCTAAGTTATATGATGGAATTGTTTTAATTTTAGATGAAATTCATAGATTAAATAAAGATAAACAAGATTTATTATTACCTCAACTTGAAAATGGTCAAATAACTTTAATTGGTATGACAACAAGTAATCCTTTTCATAGTATAAATCCTGCTATTAGAAGTAGATGTCATTTATTTGAACTTCATGAGTTAACAGAAGGTGATATTAAGGAAGGTCTTGAAAAAGTTGTAGAAAAAAATGTTTTACCTAATTTAGTAATAGATAAAGATAGTATTAATTATATAGCCAATGTATCAGGATCTGATTTAAGATATGCTTATAATTTATTAGAACTTGCTTATTATTCTAAAGATAATCATTCAATTGATTTAGAGTTTTTGAAAAGTATTGATAATAAACATAATTTCTTTCATGATAAAAATGATGATGGTTATTATGATGTTTTAAGTGCTTTTCAAAAGTCTATTAGAGGAAGTGATGTAAATGCTAGTTTACATTATTTAGGAAGAATGTTAAAAGCCGAAGATTTAGATAGTATTTTTCGCAGATTAACCGTAATTTGTTATGAAGATATAGGTCTTGCTAATCCTTCAATGGGACCAAAGGTTGAAGCTGCTATTAAAGCCAGTGAAAGAGTTGGCTTACCGGAAGCGATTATACCTTTATCAAATGTTGTAATCGAGCTTGCCCTATCTCCTAAATCCAATAGTGCTTATCTTGCAATTGCTAAGGCTTTAGAAGATATTGATACAGGTAGATGTGGAAATCCTCCTGATCATATAAAAACCAATTCTAAAGATTATAAATACCCTCATGACTATAAAAATGCTTGGGTTAATCAACAATATTTACCAAATAATATTAAAAATAAAAAGTATTATATACCAAAAGAAACAAGTAGTTATGAAAGAACTTTAAAACAAATAAATGATAAATTAGAATATTTAAAAAAGAATAGTAAAGATTAAAAACTATTCCTTTTTTAATTTTAAATATTTTTATTAAGAGTTTTTTCTTTTTTTATAAATTTATTAGTAATAAAATTCAAAAATGTTTGTAATACTTTGTATGAATGAACTGAAAATATTATTAATAAGAATAAGATTAAACCAATTTGTAAGTTTAATTCACTTAAATTAAAGAATTCATATTGGAATAAGGCTCCATAGATAAACCCAAATAATAATATTATTAATAAAGCACTTCTTAAGAAGTTAAATGGTTTAGAAACATAGTATAAATGAATAAAACCTGTTGTTCCGGTTACTAGAACCGCTAAAGCATTTATAATACTTTCATTCATTGGAAAAGCTTGCTTGAATAAGATAATTATAATTACATCTAAAAATACGGTTATTCCAGCTGGAATACTATTTTTAAATATTTTTAATAAGAAATTACCACTTACTATATTAGTATTTGGTTCTAAAGCTAGAATAAATGAAGGTATTCCAATTGTACAAGTTGTAATTAAAGTTAATTGAATTGGTATAAAGAAATATTCATTTTGAGTAAATAAACAAGTTAAAATAATTAAAATAGTATAAATTGTTTTAACAAGTAATAAGGAAGCACTTCTTTCAATATTGTTAATAGTTCTTCTACCTTCAGCAACAATCTTAGGCATTGAAGCAAAGTTATTATCAAGTAAAACTATTTGACTAACAGCTTTACTAGCATCAGATCCTGATGACATAGCAATGCTACAATCTGCTTCTTTTAAAGCTAAAACATCATTTACTCCATCTCCTGTCATAGCTGTTATATAACCTAGTTCTTTTAAAGTAAGAATTAATTGTTTCTTACCAATAGGGGTTACTCGACCAAAGACATCAGTTTCTTCAATTACAGTTTTTAAATTACTTTCTTCTATTTCAGGAAAATTAACAGCTTTTAAATTATCATTACCAGTTACCTTTTTAATAATATTTAAAACCGTTTTAGAATTATCTCCTGATATTATTTTTATTTTAACTCCTTGTTCTTTAAAAAATTTTAAAGTATCACTTGCTTCTTTTCTTATTTCATCTTCAATTAAAATAAATCCTACTACTTCTAAGTTAGTTGGCTTGTTAGTTAAATTTTCTTTAGTTTTACAAACAGTTAAAATACGATAATCATCTAAATAATCTTTAATTTTAGAATAATCTAATTCCCTATCTTTAACAATATATTCATAGGCACCTATATAATAACTATAATCATTCTTTATTTGTAAAGCTGAAAACTTTCTTTCAGATGAAAATGGTATTGTATCTATTACTTCTTGTTTAATTTTATCTTGATATTTATCACTAATTGCTTTAAAGGTAGATGAATTATCATCTAGACCATTTACTATTTTTAAAATTATTTTTTTGAATTCTTCTTTAGTATAATTATTATTTGGAATAATATCATGTAATTTCATATTACCAGTTGTAATAGTACCAGTTTTATCTAAACATATTACATTTACTCTTGATAGTGTTTCTATACAATAAAGTTGTTGAACTAATACTTTTTGTTTACTTAATCTAATAACTGATACAGCCATAACGGATGATGTTAATAAAACTAAACCATTTGGTATCATTCCAATTAAAGCCGCTACAGTATTAATAATTGAATTACCAATACTTGAACCAATTACTAAGTATTGATTACAAAATAAAGCAGCACCTAAAGGAATAATAATAAATGATAATATTTGCACCATTGTTTTAAAAGAATTATAAATAACCGAATTATTTTCTTTTATATATTTAGCATCACTTGATATTTTATTAACATAGTTATTCTCACCTACATGAATTACTTTACAAGTAGAAGAACCTGATATAATAAAACTTCCTGATAGTAAAGTATCACCTACTTTTTTTAAAATAGTATTAGATTCACCAGTTATAAAAGATTCATTTACTTCAACACTTCCTTCTAATATAATACTATCAGTTAATACTTGATTACCTGGTTTAAATACTATAATATCATCTAAAACGATGTTATCCATTTCAATTATTTGTTCTTTACTATCTCGAATAACAAGAGCTTTGCTACTAGATATAACTGATAATTTATCAACTATTTTTTTAGATATAATTTCTTGAATAGTACTAATAACTGTATTCCAAAAAACAACTCCTACAAATAAACAATTTTTTAAAGAATACATGAACTGATTACTAATAATTCCTGCAAATAAAACAGCAGCACCTAAAAAGATATTTAAAAAATTAAAATAAGTAAGAACATTACTTCTAATTATCTCAGGTATAGTTTTAGTAGCTGGTTGAGTATTATAATTAACTAAATTCTTAGCAATTCTTTCTTTAACCATACTATCAGTTAAACCAGTTTTAATATCAACTTTTTCTTCCATATTTACCTCTTTCTTTTAAATTTTAAAACTATAGTATTTACTAAACCTTTATTTAAATAATAACTATAAATAAAAGCAATTACTAAAGTTAGAAAACAAATTAAATAATTTCTTAAATAATAAGAAATACTTACTATTATTAAAACTAAAAAACTAGGTATTAAATATTTATCTCTATCTAATTTAATATATTTTTTTAATTTATAATTTCTATAGATAAATATTACAATATAACTTATTAAAGTAGCAAGAATAGTTGCATATAATCCTATTTTTTTAATAAAAATAAATCCTACTAAAAAGTTAATAAGAGCAGCAACAATAGTTGTAGTTGCTAATATCTTGGTATCTTTATAAGCTGAGAATATTCCACTTGAAAAATTAGATAAATTAGAAAAATAAACATTCATAACCATAATTGGTATATAATTATAAGCTTCTCTATAAGCATTTTTAATTAATAAATTAAAGATAAAAGGAAGAATTGCTATTAGTAAAATAGAAACACAGATTAAAAAATGTCTTAAATTAATATAAACACTATTATAAAATTCATTTTTATCTTCTTTATTAACCACTTTAGATGCTGATTCTTTCCAAGAAATATTAAAATAAGAATAACAAGTATTAATAATAGTTGGGAATCTATTAGCAACGGAGTAAATTCCATTCATACCATCATTTAATATGTTTGTAATTAATAATCTATCAGTTAAGGAAATAGCATTCCAAGAAATACTATTAGGTACTAAAGGAAAAGAATATTTAATCATTTCTTTAGTTTTTTTCTTATTAATTCCCTTAAATTTAATTAATTTAAAATAATCTATTTTATATAAAAGCCAAAGGGATACTAAACTATTAGCAACTATATAAGAAATAAATAAACCAGTTATACCAACTTTTAAAATGGCAATAAATAAAATATTTAAAATTATATTGAAGAAACTTGAAAGAAAACAAAATAAAGAATAAATTTTAAATTTACCAAGACCTCTAGCACTAGAACCGGCTAAAGATGATAAAATACTAGCAAGTAAATAAAAAATTAAATAAATGGTATAAGGATACTTAATAATTGAACCAACTATTAATATTAATATGCTCCAAACAAGAAAACTAATAGTTGTTGTTGTTGTAGTAATTGAAAATACTTCTCCTTTTTCTTTATCATCTTTAGCATCAATTAAAAATCTAAACATTCCTTCTTCCATAAGTAAAGTAATACAAGGAATAAGAAAAATGGAAATAGTATTTAATAAATCATATCTTCCGTATTCTGTAGTTGTTAATAAACTAGTATAAAGTGGAAGTAATAAAAAACTAACTAATTGGGTAGAAAATTTACCTATTGAAATAATTAAAGTATTTTTCATCAATTCTTTTTTTTGATTCATTTTATCACCGAGATAATTATATCATTATTTAGGTAAATAGTAAATGACAAAATCATGACAAAATTTTTATTGAAATTACTCATAATTATTAGTATAATAATTATGAGGTGTTTATGAAAAAGAAAACAGTTAAAATAATTACAATTATTTTATTATTAATAATGATAGCATCATTTATCTGTGGATTGTTATATTTATAAAAAATGTTAAGCAAAGCTACTTAACATTTTTTTTATTATTATTTTCTTTATTATTTTCTTTGTTTTTTTCTTTATTATTTTTTTCTTTTAATAAATCACGTATTTCTTCAAGTAAAATAATATTATCTGGTTTCTTTTCTTCTTTTTTATCATCTTTTTTCTCTTCTTCTTTACTATCTTTCTTTCTTAAAGATGTTATTTTATTGAAAGCTTTAATAACAACAAAGATAGTAAAAGCAACGATTAAGAAATCAACAACATTTTGAATAAAACTACCAATTAAAATACTAGAATCTTTAAAAGTAATTTTAATAGTTTCAAAATGAATTCCTCCTATAATAATACCAATAATCGGCATTATTACATCATTTACAAGACTAGTTACTATTTTATTAAAAGCATTTCCAATTACAACAGCAACAGCTAAATCCAGAACATTTCCTTTAGCAATAAATTGTTTGAATTCGTTAAAAAATTTTTTCATATACTCCCCTACTTTGTTCCAAATATTCTATCTCCAGCATCACCAAGTCCCGGAACAATATAACCTGATTCATTTAAATGACTATCTAATTTAGCCACAAATATTTCAACATCTTCGTGATCTTCTTGAATTTTTTGAATACCACTAGGTGCTGCAATTACACACAAAAATTTTATATGTTTTACTCCACGTTTTTTAAGCATAGAAATAGCAGCTGAGCCAGATCCACCAGTTGCTAACATTGGATCTAATACTATTACGGTTTTATTCTCTATGTGTTTAGGTAATTTACAATAGTATTCAACTGGTTCTAAAGTTTCTTCATTACGATATAGTCCAATATGACCAATTTTAGCATTAGGCATTAGAGTTAATACTCCATCAACCATACCAAGACCAGCTCTTAAAATTGGAACAAAAGCATAGTTATTTTCATCAATTACATAGCCCTTAGTCTCAGTAATTGGAGTTTTTACAACTATTTCTTTTAATGGAGCATCTTTTAAAGCTTCAAGACATAGAATTGTTGCAATTTCACTTATTAATTCTCGAAACTCCTTAGTACTTGTTTTTTCACTCCTTAAAATCGATATTTTGTGTTCTATCATAGGATGATTCAAAATAATTTCTTTCATAATTCCTCCACTTATCAAAAAAATAGTACCATAAATAGTACTATTTGTAAACTACATTTGCATAATGAATGTCAAAAAAGAGATATTTTCTAAGCAATTACCACTTTTTATATCTTCATCTAAAATTGAAAGATTATAAAGTAAGTTTAAAAGCTCCTTCTTAGAATAATTAATTGATTTTCCCCTAGCTAATTTAACTGGATATTCATGAACACTTAATAAATTACTAATTTCATTATCAGTTAAATTATTTAAAACTTTAACATTATAAATTAATCTTATTTGATTAGCAAGTAAAATCATTATTTGAATAATTTCAACTCCATTATTTATAAAATGTAAATATAATTCATATACCTTTTCTTTATCTTTTTTAACAATAGCATCTATTAAATCAAAGATATTAGATTCAATATTTTTATTAGTTATTAAATCAATATCTTCTTTTTTAATAACTTTTTCTTGACTTTTATATAATTTTAATTTATTAAGTTCAGATGCAATAACATTATAATCAGTTCCTACTTTACTTAAAAAATAATTAATTACTAAAGAGTCCATTTTATAACCATCTAAATTACTTAAAATAAAATCTTTATAACTTAAATTTTTAATTGTAATAGTCTTAAAAGTTTTTTTAACTAAATTAGTTATTTTTAAACGACTATTTAATTTACTTACAACAATAATTAAGATGTTATCACTAGGATTATTGATATATTTTAAAAACTTTTCTTCGTTAAAATCAGTTTTTTCTAGTAAAAATAAGGGATTATAACAAACTATTACTTTTTGTTTTAAAAACATATCATAAGTATCTAAATCTTCTATAACATTATCTATTATAGATTCTGATAAATCATATTTTATTAGTTCATAATCAGTTAGTTTATTTAAAATATTTGTGATTTCTTTTTGAATTAAAACGGGATTTTCCCCTTCTATTAGGATTAATCTTTCCATATAGTACTATTTAATTCAGCTAAAACTTCATCAAGTTTTTCTAAATTAACTCCTGCACCACGTGCGAATTTTTGAGATCCTCCCCCATTACCACCTGTTTTAGTTGCAACTTCTTTAATAATTTTACCAGCATCTATTAAAGAATTACTACTTGCTAAGAATGTTAAATGATTATCTATTATATTAGCAAATAAAATAAAGATATTATTATATTTATTAACTATAGTATCAGCTATATCTTTTAAAGTATTATTATCTACTTCTGTTTTCATAATCAAAACATTTAAATTATCATGAGTTTTAATATTATTTTCATAAATAGCTAAATTATTAATAGTTAAATTACTTTTTTCTTTTAGATATTTTTTTTCAAGTTCATGATAAGCATTAGAAACATAGTTATCTTTTATTTTTAAATTAATTATATCTTGGTAAGAAGAAGGTTTTTTATTATCAAGAGTTAAATCAAGAGTTAAATTTATTCCTTCTTTTTTAGCTTTTTTAATTAATTCATCAGCTTTCATGATATTTTTAACAATATTATTATCAATTGGTTTAGTTATTTTTAGAAGAGACTCTTCAATCATATCTTTAGTAGAGGCTGTTATACGATAAGTATTACTTCCTTTATTTTCTAAAGATACAATAGCAAATCTTTTAATTAAACCAGTATTTTTAATATGGCAACCACCACATAATTCTTTAGAATCTCCTATTTCAACAAGTCTTACTTTATCTTTATATTTTGATTTAAATAAAGCCATTACTTCATTAGAATCTATATCTTCAATATTTTTAATTGTTGTTTGTCTTTTAAGATCTTTTTTAATATAAGAATTAACAAAGTTTTCAACTTCTACTATTTTTTCATCACTTATTTTACCGTGATAGTTAAAGTCAAAACGAAGGTATGTATCCGTAACTTTTGATCCTACTTGATATATTTCTTTATCAATGATTGTTTGAAGAGCAAGTTGTAAAATATGAACAGTTGAATGATTTACTTCAATGTTTTCACGTCTTTCTTTATCAACTTTTAAGTTAACAATATCATCTAATTTAATAACTCCTCTTGTAAGTTCAATTTTATGAACATTTTGACCATTTGGAGCTTTAAAAACATCTATTACTTTAGCTTCAAAGTTCGAACCTTTAATTATTCCAGTATCACTTATTTGTCCCCCGGCTTCAGCATAAAAACAAGTTTTAGCAAATATTACTTCACCTTTATCATCTAAGGAAGACACAAACTTATTATTTTTAATTAAGCCTATTACTTGGCTATCTAATTCATATACTTCATAGACAAATTCGGATTCATCTTTGTAATTTAATAATAATTCATTTTGAATACCAAATGATTCTGTTTGTTTTTGATTACTCTTTGATAATTCTTTTTGTTCATTCATACAAGTTAAGAATTCATTATAATCAGTTGTATAACCTTTTTCATTTAAAATTTCAAGTGTTAATTCAAATGGAAAACCATAAGTATCATATAATTTAAAAGTATCTTTACCACTTATAGTATTATCAAGAGAAGAATCCATTAATTCAGCAAGTTTCTTTTCCCCTTTATCAAGAGTTTTTAAAAATAAATCTTCTTCTTGCATAATTAAAGCCTTTATATGCGCTTGTTTAGTTAATAAATAAGGATAAACATCTTTCATATTTAAAACAACACTATCAACAAGTTTATACATGAATTTTTCATTTAAACCAAGTTTTTTACCATATCTTACACTTCTTCTTAAAAGTCTTCTTAAGATATAACCACGACCAACATTATCAAAATTAGCTCCATCAGCAAGAGCAAAAGTAATTGATCTTATATGGTCAGCTATTACTTTATAAGGCATTGAATAATCATATAAAGTACCACTTAATTTTTCAATGTCATGAATAATTGGCATAAATAAATCGGTATCAAAGTTAGAATCAACATCTTGGAAAATACAAGCCCATCTCTCAAGTCCTGCCCCCGTATCAATGTTTTTACTTGGAAGTTCTTTATATTCTGATCTATCTACGCCTTCTTTAGAATTAAATTGACTAAAAACATTGTTCCAAATTTCAACATATCTTTCGTTGTCTTCACCTTTCATGAAATGTTCTAGAGCTTTACCATCAAAATCATATTTTTCTCCACGATCAAAGAAAATTTCCGTATCTGGTCCACAAGGTCCTTCCCCTATTTCCCAAAAGTTATCTTCAAGTCTAGCTATATGACTTTCTGGTACCCCTAAACTAAGCCATTTATTAATAGTAGCTGTATCATCTGGGTAAACGGTAAAATATAGTTTTTCAAGAGGAATATCAAACCATTCTGAACTAGTTAAAAGTTCAAAAGCAAAGCTTATAGCTTCTTCTCTGAAATAATCCCCTACAGAGAAATTTCCCATCATTTCAAAGAAAGTATGATGACGTCTTGTAACTCCAACATTTTCAATATCATTAGTTCTAATACATTTTTGAATATTAGTAATTCGACGATTATTTGGTACAACTGACCCATCAAAATATTTTTTTAAAGGCGTAACTCCAGCATTAATCCATAAAAGAGAATCATCATCTTGAGGGATTAAAGGAGCACTAGGAACAATTTCATGTCCTTTACTCTTAAAGAAATCAAGCCACATTTTTCTTATTTCTAAACTAGTTAATTTTTTCATATTTAAATCCTTTCTAAAATTGATTTTAAAGAAGCAAGATAGGTATCTTTATCAAAATTATTTAATATAAAATAGTCAGCAAAAGCAATTGGTCCACCTTTAGCAAGATTTTCAATTTCAGCAATGTCACGTTTTTCAGCTTCACTGGCTGATAGACTTCTAATATCACGAACATTAAGCCTTCCATAACGAATATTTTTATCAGCAATAATAGCAATAACCGTTAAGGCTGAACCTAATTTTTCTTTTAAAACAACAAGTTCGTCCCAAGAGTATAACCCGTCAAGAACAACATTAGAAGTATTGGCATACTCCATAATTCTTGGCAGTAAAATCTTAGCATAAGCACTCATACCAAGTTCACTTCTTAATTTTTCACGCATAAATTTTTCATTTTCAGGTGTGATTTCCATATTATTTTCTTTTAATTTTTCCATGGTTACTCCACCAAAATAAACTTTTTTGTAGCCAATACTTTCTAAATAATCACTAGCAACTGATTTACCAGAGCCACACATACCTACAATAGCAATAATTTTATTCATAATAATTCCTCCAATAATAAAAGACCTTGGTAGGAGCGATTGACGCGTTACCATCCTACTTTGGTCTTAATTTTTATAACGGTATCCCGAAATCCTAAATAAGTAGCCTTTCACAAATACTTGTATTAAGTTTCACCACACCTTAACTCTCTAAAAGCAAATAATTTGTTACTTCAAATATTTAATAGATTTTTCAAAAACAAATTTATTTTAACACATAATAAATTAAAAATCTATAGTTTTTTTACTTTTTTATCATATTTATTTTAAAGTTATTTGAAATGGATTATCTATTGTTCCATCACCTTGACTAATCAGAGTTTCAGATTTAAGATTGATAACTGGTCTTATGCCATAGGTGCTACCAACATAAGACAAATAGTACATATTGCCAGTAGTAGTCAAGTACCAAACGTAAGCATAGGCAAAGTGTTGGTCGAAGTAAGAAGGCGTCATAGTAAACCAATAATTATTTGTTCTTAAATAAAAATTTTCATTTTTATAACTATATCTTCCACCGGCAAGAGCTATTTCATCAGCTGTTAATAAGGCAATTGGATAAGTAAGTTTCCCATTTCCAATATTTGATGAAACACTAAATTTATCAATATTTTCACAAGTTAAATTTGCAACTTTATTTGTATCTGCATACAATCTTTTATAAGGTGAAAAAATTGTTGTTGGAACTAAATTATGACCATCACCAAAATTTGTTGATGCTAAACTACGTTCATTACAAAAATAATTATCGGCTATATAGCTACTTAAATTTTTATCTACAATATTGGTTTTATACCACGCATCTATTATTTTTTTTACATCACTATCAGTTGTATTTGCTTTTATTCCTTCATAAGTAACTGATGGATATGATATATAATTTACATATATTTGGTTTTCATTATTTGCATTTACTCGATTTACTTTTATAAGTACCTGGCATGCAGAAATACTACTAGTTGATACACAAGTATATGGATATTCACTAAATTTATCTTTCATTTCATTCATGGTTCCATAAGCCATTTCTTTTGATGTATCACTCATTTTTAATTTATAAACTTTGTTAGTTGCATCATATTCATAACTATCAGCAAAATAATATTTAGTTAAAACAGTGAAATTTGCATAAACGGTTTCTTTACTTATCACTTCTTCACTTGAGAAGTTTTCTCCATACATATAGCCTACATAGGTTGGATCATGATATCTTGTACTATATTGATAATATGTGCCATTAATTGATGTTTGATTACCCATAGCATTCTTTGCTATACCATTATATATAAGTCTAATTGAGCCATCTCCATTTATTCTAACTACTTTCCAATAAAATCCTCCAAAATACACATTATTATTAGTTACATATCCACGAAAAAAATATGTTGAACCTAAATCATCAGTTGTCTTGTATAAACCTTGTTCACTTTTTAAATTTGATGCTATTTTATAAGTTATTTTATCACCATTAGTAATTGTGTAAGTTGTACCTGAAACACTTGTTGTATTTATTTTATAGATTTCATTACAATGTAAAACATAAACATTTGTTCCACCGCAGGTATAATAATTTTTATAATTATCACTTAATAGATCTTCTTTAACGCTACTCCCATCTTTATTATATAACTTAAATGTTCCAGTTGTAGAATTAAATTCATAACTATCTGCAAAATAAAATTTATAACCTGTTATAGAATAAACATTATTAACATTAGTAGTTATATCTTCAACATATGTATAACTTGGAGCTGTATCATTTAAATTAACGGAACCTTTATTACTTATTAAAGTTTTAGCATCATCTACACTACTACTAAAGGCTTCACTTGCTAGTAAACAATCTGAAAGTTTTGTAAATCCATTATTTAAGCAAAAGTTATTTCCTTTAATCTCAACTTTTTGAATTAAACTATATACTTCTTCATTGTTTTTAGTTGATTTAACTATTATATCAGTCTCCTGATTAGCATCATTTATGCTTTCCATAAATACTTGAACTTGCACACTTTGTTTTTTGTTAAAATCATAGGATAAATTTAAATTTTCTTGTTTAGTTGTATCAACATTACCTAAACTATCTTTATATGTAAATAAAACATTGCTATT